>DASWDS010000403.1:0-19483 GCA_036395165.1 Anaeromyxobacteraceae bacterium
ACGCGACCCATCCTGCTTCTCTCGATTCCGCCGCCCTTTCTCGCCGTCTGTCCGAGCTGGCCGGGCACGAGCGCGAAGTCCAGGTCGAGTTCCTCCTACATCTTTCCGAGTACGACCTCCGCCGCGCGTGGCTGGAGGAGGGCTTCGGCTCGTTGTGGGACTACCTCACCCGAGCGCTCCACTACCGGGAGGGCGCCGCCCACCGCCGCATCAGGGCGATGCGTGTCCTGCGCCGGCTGCCGCACCTCGCCGATGCATTCCGGGATGGACGCCTGTGCTTGACGACGGCGGCGCTCCTCGAACCCATCATCACCGAGGAGAACGCCGCGGACCTCGCCGCGCGCGCCGCCTTCAAGTCGAAGGCGGACGTGGAGCACCTGGTCGTCTCGGTCCAGCCGCGGAGTGCTCCGCAGGACGGCATCCGCAAGGTGCCCCAGCGTCGTGAAGCGCCGGGCGCCGCGCCCTTGCTGCTCTCGGCACCCCCGTCCGACGTGGCGCCCGAGGTGCCATCGCCGGCGCTCGACGCTCCAGCCCCAGCGCGCGCACCCGAGGCACGCCCGATCATGCGGCCCATCGCGGCCGACACCTATTCGCTGAACGTCAAGATCGACGCCGACCTGAAGCGTGAGATCGACCAGCTCACGGAGCTCCTCTCCCACAAGATCCCGACCGGCGAACTGGTGGCGGTGCTGCGCGAGGCGGTGCACTGCGCGATGGAGAAGCATGGGAAGCGCCGGGGCGCCGTCGAGCCGTCGCGCAAGGTGAACCGAAAGGTTTCGCAGGAGCGGTCCGCGACCGCGACCGCGTTCAAGCTCCGCGACCCCATTCCTGCCGAGGTCCGGCGGGAAGTGTGGAAGCGGGACGGCGGCTGTTGCGCCTGGATCGGCCCAGACGGCCGCCGCTGCTGCAGCAGGTGGAAGCTTGAGGTCGACCACATCCACCCGGCGGGGCTCGGAGGCCCTTCGACGATCGAGAACTGCCGCCTGCTCTGCGCCGCGCATAACAAGCTTCACGCGGAGCAGACGTTCGGCCGCGCGCACATGGCGCGCTTCCGGCGAGCTAACCCCGGACGGGTGAATTCACTGCCGCCAGGGGAAGTTCCCACGGAGCCTCTGAGCGAGCCGGTTCGGCAGCCCGACCTCCCTCTCCAGCCGGCCGCCACGTCGTGACTGCTGGTGCGGGCACGTCCCTCCTCAGTCAGTTCCGCGCGTTCCGCGTAAGCCGGGCCACGCAGGACCGTCTCGAAGGCGCGGCGACGCCTCGCGAGCAGCCCTCGCCGGACCACCACCGATCGCCCGCGCGGCGCCAACCGCCGAGCGGCCGCGCTCCTTCACGCCAGAAGCGACCGACATCGCTCGTGTCGTTACGGGTGCGAGCCTCATCTGAAGCGCCGCGTCCTCCGGCGCCGCTCACCCCCGCCCCGCCGCCGCTCGCCCCGCCTCTACGACCGGTCGCCCGATTCGGCGCACCCGGACGTCACGGTCGTGTGACATGGCCGCCTCATGAAGATCCACGAATACCAGGCCAAGGAGCTCCTCGCGGCGTTCGGCGTGTCGGTCCCGCGCGGACACCTCGCCTCGACGCCCTTCGAGGCGGAGGCGGCGGCGCGCCAGCTCGGCGGCGGCGTGTGCGCGGTCAAGGCGCAGATCCACGCGGGGGGCCGCGGCAAGGCGGGCGGCGTCAAGCTGGCCCGCTCGCCCGAGGAGGCCCGCGAGCACGCGGAGAAGCTGCTCGGCTCGAAGCTGTTCACGCCGCAGACCGGCGCCGAGGGCCAGGTCGTCCGCAAGGTCTGGATCGAGGAGGGCTGCCGGATCTCGCGCGAGCTCTACCTGGGCATGGTCCTGGACCGCGAGACGGGCCGCGTCACGGTGATGGCGTGCAAGGAGGGCGGCGTCGAGATCGAGGAGGTGGCGAAGGATCGCCCCGAGCTCATCCTGCGCGCCGTCGTCGATCCGCTCACGGGCCTCCTGCCGTTCCAGGCGCGCCGGCTCGCCGCCGGGCTCGGCCTCGGTGGGGCCACCGTGCGGCCGTTCGTCGGGTTCGCGACGAGCCTCTACCGCGCCTTCGTCGCCACGGACGCCTCGCTCGCCGAGGTGAACCCGCTCGTCGTCACGGTCGCGGGCGAGGTGATCGCGCTCGACGCGAAGCTCACCTTCGACGACAACGCGCTCTACCGGCACACGCCCGTGAGCGCGCTGCGCGACGTGGACGAGGAGGATCCCCGCGAGCGCGAGGCGCGCGAGCAGGACCTCGCGTACATCGCGCTCGACGGCGACATCGGCTGCCTCGTGAACGGCGCCGGGCTCGCCATGGCGACGATGGACGTCATCGACGCCGCGGGAGGGAAGCCGGCCAACTTCCTCGACGTGGGCGGCGGCGCCGACGAGGCGCGCGTCACGCACGCCTTCAAGATCATCCTCGCCGACCCTCACGTGAAGGCCGTGCTGGTCAACATCTTCGGCGGGATCATGCGCTGCGACATCATCGCGAACGGCATCGTCGCGGCGGCGAAGCAGATCGGGATCCAGGTCCCGCTGGTGGTCCGGCTGCGCGGCACGAACGACGGGCTCGGGCGCCAGCTCCTGGAGCAGAGCGGGCTCGCCATCATCTCCGCCATCGACCTCGGGGAGGCCGCGCGCAAGGTCGTCGCGGCCGCCCACGGCGACGCCCGCACCAGCGGCGGCCGCGCGCCGGGCGCCCGGAGGATCGCGTGAGCGTCTTCGTCGACAGGAACACCCGCGTGGTCGTCCAGGGCATCACCGGGTCCGCCGGCAGCTTCCACGCCGAGCAGATGCTCGCCTACGGCACCCGGATCGTGGCGGGCGTGACGCCCGGCCGCGGCGGCACCCGCTTCGAGCGCGTCGTCCCCGTCTTCGAGACGGTCGCCGAGGCGGTGCACGAGACGGGCGCGAACGCGAGCGCCATCTTCGTCCCGCCGGCCCTCGCGGCCGACGCCATCGTCGAGGCGGCCGACTCGGGCGTGAGCCTCATCGTCGCGATCACCGAGGGCATCCCCGTCCTCGACATGGTCCAGGTGCGCCGGTACCTGGCCGACAAGCCCGGCGTCCGGCTCATCGGTCCGAACTGCCCGGGCGTCATCACGCCCGGCCAGTGCAAGATCGGCATCATGCCAGGCGACATCCACCGCCCAGGCCACGTCGCGATCGTGTCGCGCTCCGGGACGCTCACCTACGAGGCGGTGGACCAGCTCACCAGCCTCGGCTTCGGACAGTCCACCGCGGTCGGCATCGGCGGCGACCCCGTCCACGGCACCGACTTCGTGGACTGCCTCTCGCGCTTCGAGGCCGACCCCGACACCGAGGCGATCGTCATGATCGGCGAGATCGGCGGCACCGAGGAGGAGTGGGGCGCCGAGTTCATCCGCAAGAACGTCTCGAAGCCGGTGGTGTGCTTCATCGCCGGCCGCACCGCGCCGCCCGGCCGCCGGATGGGCCACGCGGGCGCGATCGTGTCGGGCTCGAGCGGGACGGCCGAAGCCAAGATGGCGGCGCTCCGCGACGCTGGCGTGGCCGTCGCGGAAGGGCCGCACCTCATCGGCGCGGCGATGCGCGACCTGCTCCGGTCCCGGCGTGGCCGCGGGCGCGAGGCCGCGCGCTGGCCGGCGGACGCCGCCACCAAGGCCGCGGCCGTCGCGGGCGCGGCGAAGCAGAAGATCTCGAAGGCGAAGGTCTCGAAGTCGAAGGCAACGAAGGCGGGCCGGCCGGCACGCGCGGCGTAGTCCACCACACGAGGAGCCACACATGACCTGGACGCAGGTGTACGCGCCGCTCGGCAACCTCTACCTCTCCGCGCTCGTCGCGGCCATCCCCGTCGTCGTGCTGCTCGGGGCGCTGGCGTTCTTCCACATGAAGGCGCACCGCGCCGCGCTGCTCGCGCTCGCGCTCGCCTCGGGCATCGCCGTGCTCGTCTACGGGATGCCGCTCAAGATCGCGGCCTCGACCGCCGTCCTGGGGGCGTGCTTCGGCCTGCTCCCCATCGGCTGGATCGTGCTGAACGCGATCTTCGTCTACGACATCAGCGTCCAGACCGGGAAGTTCGAGGTCGTGAAGGACACCATCGCGGGCCTCGCCAGCGACCGCCGCATCCAGGTGCTCCTCATCGGCTTCGCCTTCGGCGCCTTCATCGAGGGCGCAGCGGGCTTCGGGACCCCGGTCGCGATCTCGGCCGCCATGCTCATCGGGCTCGGCTTCAAGCCGCTCGCCGCCGCCGGCCTCGCCCTCATCGGCAACACCGCCCCGGTCGCCTTCGGCGCGCTCGGGACGCCGGTGCTCACGCTCGCCAAGGTGACGGGCCTCGACGTGAACCTGCTCTCCGCCACCGTCGGCCGGCAACTGCCGTTCTTCTCGCTCATCGTGCCCTTCTGGCTCGTGTGGGCGATGGCGGGCTTCAAGGGGATGGTCGAGGTGTGGCCGGCGTGCCTCGTCGCCGGCATCAGCTTCGCGGTCCCGCAGTTCCTCGTGTCGAACTACATGGGCCCGGAGCTCGTCGACATCATCGCGGCGGCCTCGTGCATCGGCGCGACGTACCTGCTGCTCCTCGTGTGGCAGCCGAAGAAGGTGTGGCGCTTCTCGGACGAGCGCGAGAGCGACGCCGCCGCCCTGCGCTCCGTCGGCGCCGCGGCCGCCCACGAGAAGCACTCGGCGGGCGAGGCGTTCATGGCGTGGCTGCCGTGGATCGTCCTCTCGGTGTTCGTGTTCGTCTGGGGCCAGAAGTGGATGAAGGAGTGGTTCGGGCAGCTCCACACCTCGGCCTGGAAGGCGGGGCTCCTCTTCAAGCCCAGCTTCGAGTGGCCGTGGCTGCACAACCTCGTCCTGCGCGCGCCGCCCGTGGTGAAGAAGCTCACGCCGGAGGGCGCCGTCTACAGCGTGAACGTCCTCGCGGCGACGGGGACGGGCCTCCTCCTCTCCGGCCTCGTCTCCGGCCTGCTCCTCAAGCTCTCCCCGCGCCAGCTCGCGAAGACGTACCTCGGCACGCTGAAGCGGGTTCGCTTCTCCCTCCTCACCATCGCGGCGATGCTCGCGCTCGGCTTCACGACGCGCTACTCCGGATCCGACACCACCATGGGCCTCGCGCTCGCCTCGACCGGCGCGCTCTTCCCGTTCTTCTCGCCCCTCCTCGGCTGGCTCGGCGTCGCGCTCACCGGGTCGGACACCTCGTCGAACGTGCTGTTCGGCAACCTCCAGGTCGTCTCGGCGCAGCAGATCGGGATGAGCCCCATCCTCGCGGCCGCGGCGAACAGCTCCGGCGGCGTCATGGGCAAGATGATCGACGCGCAGAGCATCGTCGTCGCGTCCGTCGCGACGAACCAGCACGGCAAGGAGGGCGAGATCCTGCGCTATGTGTTCTGGCACTCGCTCGTCCTCGCCTCCCTGGTGGGCGTGCTCGTCTTCGCCCAGGCGTACTGGCTCTCGGGGATGATCCCGCACTAGCGGGCTGGTCCTCGCCGCGGGGGTTCCGTCATGTTCGACCTGTTCAAGGCGAAGGCCGAGGCGGTGAGCGCCGAGGTGCACCGGGTGGCGGACCGCGACGCGGCGCGCGAGCTGGTCATGCGCGTCCTCGACCGGGAGCGGGTCGAAGACGCTCCCGGCGCGCGCGCCGTCTGGCGTGAGGGCACCTTGCTCGGGCCGCTCGACCAGGACGTGCTCGCCACGCGCGCCCCGGGCCTCTCCTTCGAGGTCACCCGCGAGCGCGCGGCGGACAGCCGCGTCGGCGTGACCGAGTTCGACTGGGCGCTCGCCGACACCGGCACGCTCGCGCAGGACGCGACGGACCCCGCCCTGCGCCTCGCCTCGACGCTCACCGAGACGCACGTCGCGCTGGTCCGGGCGGACGCCATCCTGCCCGACCTCGCGAGCCTCCTCCCCCGCCTCGACCCGGCGCGCATGCGCTACCTCGCGTGCGTCACCGGCCCGAGCCGGACCGCCGACATCGAGCGCGTGCTCACGATCGGCGTCCACGGCCCGAAACGGTTGGTCGTCGTCGTCGTCGACGGTGCAAGGGAGGGACGCTGATGGCCACGAGCGGGTTCAAGCGACAGGTGGCGGCGGCGCTGGAGAACGCCCAGCTCGCCGGCGCGCTTGGCCGCTTCAGCGAGGCCTACGCCGCGTCGCGCGCGAAGGCGTACGCCGGGATGGACGTCGAGGCGCTGCGCGACCGCGTCGCCGTCGTGAAGGGGCACGGCGCGGCGCACCTCGACGAGCTCGCGGCGGAGTTCGAGGTACAGGCGACGCGGGCCGGCGCGCACGTGCTCCACGCCTCGTCGCCGGAGCAGGTGAAGGCGTACATCCTCGACCTCTGCCGCAAGCAGGGCGTGCGGCGGGTCGTGAAGTCGAAGTCGATGGCGACCGAGGAGATCCACCTCAACGCCGCGCTGCTGGCGGAGGGGATCCGAGTCAAGGAGACCGACCTCGGCGAGTGGATCATCCAGCTCGCGGGGCAGACGCCGTCGCACATGGTCATGCCCGCCATCCACATGAGCAAGGAGCAGGTGGCGGAGATCTTCTCGAAGGAGGTGAACGAGCGCCTTGCGGCGGACATCCCGCGCCTCGTCGAGGTCGCGCGCCGGGAGCTGCGCGAGGAGTTCCTCCAGGCCGACCTCGGCGTCACCGGCGCCAACATCGCTGTCGCGGAGACGGGCACGCTCGTCGTCCTCACCAACGAGGGCAACGCCCGGCTCGTGACCACGCTGCCCCGCATCCACGTGGCCGTCGTCGGCGTGGAGAAGCTCGTAGCGAAGCTCGCCGACGTGGAGCCCATCGTGCGCGCGCTCCCGCGGAGCGCCACCGGGCAGCTCCTCACGAGCTACGTCTCGATGATCACGGGTCCCGCGCCCGGGCCGGACGGGCAGCCCAAGGAGCTGCACGTCATCCTCATGGACCACCGCCGCAGCGAGATGGCGAAGGATCCGCGCTTCGCCCAGGCGCTGCGCTGCATCCGCTGCGCCTCGTGCCTCAACGTCTGCCCGGTGTACCGGCTCGTGGGCGGCCACGTCTTCGGGAAGGTCTACACGGGCGGCATCGGGACGATCCTCACCGCGTGGTTCGACGCCCTCAAGTCGTCGGAGGACATCCAGGGGCTCTGCATCCAGTGCGGCAGCTGCACCGCCGTGTGCCCCTCGCGCATCGACATCCCTGAGATGGTGACGGAGCTCCGCCGCCGCCTCGTCCGCGAGCAGGGGCAGTCGCTCGTGCAGAAGGGCATCTTCCAGGTCGTGAACAACCGCCGCGTGTTCCACGCCATGCTGCGCGCGGCATCGCTGGCGCAGAAGCCGTTCGCCCGCGACGGGATGATCCGTCACCTGCCGCTCTCCCTGGGCGGGATGTCGGAGTTCCGGTCGCTGCCCGCCATCGCCGAGGTGCCGTTCCGCGACCGGTTCCGCGACCTCGCGCAGCCCGCCGCGGCCAAGGAGAAGGCGGCGCTCTACGCCGGGTGCCTCGTCGACTTCGCCTACCCGGCCACCGGCGAGGCGGTGGTGAAGGTGCTGAACCGCGCCGGGATCGAGGTTGTCTTTCCCGACGACCAGACCTGCTGCGGCGCCCCCGCGCGGTACAGCGGCGCCTTCGCCGTCGCGGCGAAGAACGCGATGGACAACGTGCGCGCGCTCGAGGAGGCGGACGCGACCTGGATCGTCTCGGCGTGCCCGACCTGCACCGTCGCGCTCAAGCACGAGTTCGCGGAGACGCTGCGCTCGGAGGGCCACCTGGACTGGGCGGCCCGCGCCGAGGCGCTGGCCGCGAAGGTGGTGGACTTCTCCTCGCTCGTGAAGAGGCTCGTGGACGAGGGCCGCCTCGCGCTGCGCCCCGCGCCGGACGCGGAGCCGGTCACGTACCACGACTCCTGCCACCTGAAGCGCACGCTGCACGCGCACGAGCCGCCTCGCCGGCTCCTCCGCGCCGCCGGCTACGAGGTGAAGGAGATGTTCGAGAGCGACATGTGCTGCGGCATGGGGGGCAGCTACTCGCTCAAGTTCCCGGAGATCTCGAAGCCCATCCTGCAGCGCAAGCTCGAGAACGTGCGCAGGACGGGCGTGAAGGCGGTCGCGATGGACTGCCCGGGGTGCGTGATGCAGATCCGCGGCGGACTCGACAAGAGCGGCGACGCCATTGGGGTGCGTCACGTCGCCGAGATCGTCGCGGAGCGGCTCGCGTGACGCGGCCACCCTCTCCCTCCCGCGCGCGGCGGGAGGGAGAGGGTGGTGTTTCTCCGCCGGTCGGCCCTCTTCCGTCTCACCGAAGCCGCTGCCCGGTGGTCGCCGGGAGCATCTTGCCGAACTTCACGCCCTTCGTCGCGACCAGGCCGTCGCCCATCCGGACGACCTCGCGCGCCGGGCCGCGCAGGACGAGGACCTCGAGGCAGTTGTGCTCGTCCATGTGGACGTGCAGCGCGGAGACGACCGCGCGGTGGTTCTCGTGCTGGATGTGCGCGAGCTTCTGGGCCAGGCTCGAGGTGTCGTGGTCGTACACGAGCGCGACGAGCGCCACCTTCTCCTCGCTCCCGCTCGACCGCGACCACTCGCGCTGCACGAGCGCGTCGCGGATGAGGTCGCGGATCGCCTCGGAGCGGTTCTCGTATCCCTTCTCCGCGATGACCTCGTCGAACTGCTCGAGCAGATCCTGCTCGAGCGACACGCCGATGCGCTCGATCATGTGCGACCCTCGCGGCGATCCATCTGCGCCTCCCGGCACGGAACCTCTCGCATCGTAGTATGGGCGCGCCATGTCATGGGCGTGCTCGGTTGCGCTGGTCCCGTGAACGAGCCCGCGCCCGTGCCCGCGCCCGGCTTCTTTCGGGCTCGGACTCGGGCTCGGACTCGGGCTCGGGGCTCACTCCAACTGGGCAGCGCCATCAGTCGCCCCGAGGGGTTGCCTCGCGTCCAGGGTGCGTGTACCGAGAGAGCCGTGGGTCGATTCCTCCTCATCTGCAGCGGCGGCGCGCTCGGCACGGGGGCGCGCTTCCTCGTCTCGGGCTGGGCGGCGCTGGCGGTCGGCAGCGCGTTCCCCCGCGCGACGCTGCTCGTCAACGTGACCGGCTCCTTCGTCATCGCGCTCGTGATGGAGCTCTCGCTCGTGACGGGCGCCGTCTCGCAGGACGCGAGGCTCTTCCTCACGACCGGCCTCATGGGCGGCTACACCACGTACTCCTCGTTCAACCACGAGACGCTCGCGCTCGCGGGTCGCGGCGCGTGGGACCTCGCGCTCCTGTACGTTGCGCTCACCGTCGTGGGCGCGCTCGCGGCGGGGTTCCTGGGTCTCTTCGCCGCGCGCGCCATCGCGAGCGCCGGGACGCGGATCGACGACCCGGAGCGCGATGCCCGGCGCCGCGCGATCCGCCAGGTGGTGCTCGCGGCGATCGGCACGCGCGCGCTCGTCGCCGCCTGCCTCTGGGCGGGCACCTTCTTTCCGCGCGAGAACCGCGGGTTCGACCGGATCGCGGCCGACGGACATCGGTACATGTTCGCGCCGTGGCGACTCCTCGACGCGCTCGCGCGCTGGGACAGCGCGTTCTACCTACGGCTCGCGGGCCAAGGCTACGTCGCGCCCGCGTCGGGCGCGCCCTACGACGCCGCCTTCTTCCCGCTCTACCCCGCCATCGTGCGGGGGGCCGCGTGGCTGACGGGGCTGCCGCTCGTCGCGGCCGGCGCGCTCGTGTCGCTCGCGTGCTTCGCGCTCGCCGTGCGCGCCGTCTTCCTCCTCCTCGAGGAGGTCGCCGGGCCCGGGCGCGCCGGCGCCGCGACCGTCGCCCTGCTCGTCTTTCCCGCGAGCCTCTTCCTCACCGCGGTGTACCCGGAGTCGCTCTTCCTGCTCCTGTCGGCGACGGCGATCCGCGCCGCGCGCCGCGGCGGGTTCGCGCTCGCGGGACTCGCCGCGGCGCTCGCCGCGCTGACGCGCCCGAACGGCGCGCTCGTGCTCGTCCCGGTCGCGATCGAGGCCGCCGCGGCGCTGCGGCGCCGCGAGCGTCTCCTGCCGGACGCGCTCGCGCTGGCGCTCCCCTGCGCCGCGGTCCTCCTCCACATGGCCGAGCTCCGCCAGGCCTTCGGCGACCCCCTCGCCTTCATCCACGTCCAGGCGCAGTGGAGCCGCGGGCTCGCGCCCCCATGGGCGGCCCTCCTCGCCTTCAACTTCGACCCCGAGTACTACGTGGTCGCGCTGGGGGCGCTCGCCGCGATCGCATGGGCGGTGCGGCGCCAGCCGGCGTCGCTCCAGGCGCACGCCGCGCTCGCCATCCTCGTCCCGCTCTGCACCGGCACGATGAAGAGCCTGCCGCGCTTCGCAGGCGTCGCTTTCCCGCTCTTCCTCACGGTGAGCGACTGGACGGCGGGGCGCCGCCGTCGCGCCGCCTACCTCGCCGTCGCGCTCGCGCTGCTCGCGGTGTACGCCTTCCGCTTCGCGCGCGGCGACGCCATCAACTGAACCGGTCCGCGAGCCGCGCCGCCACCCGCGCCAGGTCCTCGCGCACCTTCACCGGCTCGAAGCGGCTCGTGCGGGGATCGTGGCGGGGGACCTCGACGAACGCGACCGGCAGCACGGGACGACCGTCGCTCCGCACGAGCGCGGTCGCCTCCGACGTCACCTGCTCGAGCTGGATGACGCGCTGGCCGTCCAACTCCTTCGTCACCGCGCGCCAGGGCAGGGCGATCGCCTGGTCGAGGAGCGGCTCGAGCTCGAAGGTGATGTTGTTCGTCGAGATGAGCCGGTGCCGCACGCGATCCGCCCTCTCCACGAGCTGGAGCCGCCCCTCCACCCGCACCGGCGCGGCACCGGGGTCGAGGGCGCCGCCCTCCGACGCGCGGGAGGTCACCTCGACCGTCATGGCGTGTGCGAGGCGCAGGTGGAGGCCGACGATGATCGGATCGAGCGTCGCTGCGAGGTTGTCCACGTTCGCGAAGGCGAGGTGCCGGACGCCGCGGCGGCGCAGCTTCTCTCCGGTGCCGCTCTCGCGAAGGGCACGGTAGAAGTCGCCGTGCCCGGCGGGCGCCAGCGAGGGGTCACCGGAGGGGCCACGGTGGATCTCTCCCCCCAGCGTGAGGCGCGGGAGCATCCGCTGCCGGAAGAGCAGCACGCCCTCGGCGCCGCTCCGGCCGACGTGCTCGGCGATCGCGTCGTGCGTGAGCGGCGACGTCATGACGGCCACCGGCACGGGCGCTCCGTGGCGCTCCGCGATCCTCCGCGCGTCGGCGAGCTTCAGGTCGAGGAAGGTCCGATCCCCGACGATCGGGACGAGCGCCTTCACGCCACCTCCGAAGCGCGTCCCCGCGCCGCCGGCGAGGACGACGCTCGCGACCGAGCCGCGCCGCAGCGCCGCCTCGCCGAGCCGGAGGCACGAAGCGTGGAGCGCGGACCCGGGCTCGGGCCAGGGGTGGACGTCTCCGGGACGGAGCGGCGACAGCTCCTGGACCCGGGCGGCCGTGATCTCACCGGCGCGAACGCGTCGGGCGAGCTCCTCGAAGGCGCGCCAGTCGACGTCCTCGCCGCCACGGATCTCCGTGGTCCCGCTCTGCGGACCGTCCATGGAGAGAAGCTGGGTCTGCTGCGACCCCGGCGGCAATCGCAGGGTCCCCCGGAGGCCATCCGGCGAGCGTCTCGCGATGCCCTGGAAAGCCGATGCGAGCCGCGCGGCGGCGCGCGATACCCCCAAAATGGTATGTGCTCGATCGTCTAGCGCCTTGATGTGGCTGGGAAACTCACTTAGTTCGATGAGGGGGGGTGCCAACCAGGCGGGGGGTGACTACCCTCCAAATGGCCGCATGGCGGTCAGCCGAGCCTGGGCGTGCTCGGCAGCCCGAATCTCGGCAGGGTCCGAGAAACGGGGTTAACAGCCCAGTCCGGGAAGGACGAGCTATGCCGCACATCGACATCGAGATTCTCGCTCCGTTCGCCGCGAAGTTCATGGAGGGCACCACCCTCACGCCGGCCGAGCGGGCGGAGGTCCTCCGGATGGCGCAGGGATTCGCTTGCAAGGACTCTGCTGCTGCTGCGGGCATCTCCCCCGAGACCATCCGCGCGCGCAGGAAGCGGATCTACCGGAAGCTCGACCTCTCCGGCTCCGGTGAGCTGATCTCGACGCTCTTGACGATGTCGCTCGCGATGCTCGCGAAGGGCGAGCGCATCGAGCCGCGCCCCGAGGCCCCCACGCACGTGGAGCAGGGCCAGCCGACGGTGGCGGCGCGATAGCGGCGTTCCGGCGCAAGCGGCTGCCGGCAGCCGTCCGGGCGGCGGTCGTGCGCGCGTGGAATCCGGCCATCCGCGCCCTCCGCGCGCTGCACGGCGGGTGCATCGGCGACTCGGTGGCGTGGCTCGCCGTGGGCGCGCCGCTCCTCGCCGCGGTGTGCCTGCTCGCCGGGTGACGCCTGGCCCGTCGGGACCTTCCGCTCGATCCGCGCTCAGCGCGTCGTCCCCGGCGCGCTGGGCGGGGTCGCCGGCTGGGGCGGCGTCGCGGGCGCCGGCGAGCTGCTCCCGGTCCCCGTGCCCGTGGTGCCCGCGCCGATCCCACCATCCGCTCCGGCCACGCTGCCCGTCGGTCCCGAGCCGATGCCGGTCTCGGCGCCGCCGCCGACACCGACTCCGCCGACGCCGCCCACGCCGACGCCGCTCGTGCCACCGACGCCCACGCCGCCCGTTCCGCCCGTGCCGACGCCGCCAGCACCACCCGTGCCGGCGCCTGTCGCGCCGCCGATGCCCGCGTCCGTGCCGCCGAACGTCCCGGTCCCGCCGTCCACCACCCCGACCCCGGTCGTACCGGGCGCCACCGGCACCGTCACCATCCCGGTGCCGCCCGGCTGCGTCCCCGGCGTGCCGGCCGTGCCCGGCGCAGCGGGTCCCGGCGTGCCGACCCCCGTCGGGCCCGGCGCGCTCCCCGGCCCCGCCCCACCCGCCTGCGCCAGCGCGCGAGTCCCAGCCGCTCCAACCGCGAGACCAGCCATCGCGAGGAGCGCCGCCGTCCATCTCCGGTTCGTCATCGCTTCGCCCTCCGCTGCTCCTTCTGGAACCTCTTGCCGTAGGGCTCCTGCGGCTGCGCCTGCGCGTTCGACGACCCGCCACCGGCGCTCGCCCATTCGAGGTCCGGGGCCTGCTGCCCGCGCGCGGCGCGAACGTCCGCCGACGTCCAGCTCCGGATGCGGTCGCCCGACTTCCAGGTCTCGTGCGTGGTCCCGCCGCCCGAGCCCTGCTGCGCCGCCTCGCCGTAGGAGGGCAGCGTGGCGCGATCCGCGTGCGGCCCGAGCCTGGACGGGCCCGCGGCGTCCCTCGCCGCGCCGGGCGCCCCCAGGAGGCCGTGCCTGGGCTCGATCGGCAGGTCGCGCGCCGGCAGCTCCGCACGCTCGACGGAGGGACCCACCGTCTTCGTCACCGGCGCCGTCGTCGCCGGCGCCTGCCCCGAGCCGGAGCCCTTGTGCTGCGCCCGCGCCGGCGCAGCCACGAGCGCGAGCGCCAGCGCCACTGCGATCCGTCGCGTCCACATGAGACGACGATAGCGACCGCACCGCCGGAACGCGTGAGCGTCCGCCCGCCCTGGAAGCGCCCGCGCGATCGGCCAGACGCGCCTCGATGAGCGCTCGATCGATTCGCGTGTCAAAAGGATCGTCCGAGCCGTCCCGGGACGCGGTGCCGCGACGCGGCGGTCGCGTGCCGAGGGCGACCGGCCGGATTCAGCGCACCGTCACGGCGGCGATGCGGCGCCGATACGCGCGGTGAGCGAGGGCGACACGCGATGTGAATATCGACGTGGACAAGGTGGATAACTCCGCGCGTCTCGGGGCTCTGCGCGCCGGGATCGCTCGGAGGTTACGCAGATGCGGTACGCAATGACCCTGTTGGGTCACGCTCCGCGTCGTGGGTGAAGGGGACGCGACCGGCCGCGGGACACGGGTGAGCGATGGGGCGCCGCGTTACACTTCGGCCGCCACGCGCCTCGCGCTCGCTCATGGAAGGTCCCCTCGCCATCCGCTGTCGCGGGCTCGTGAAGCGGTACGACGACGTCGTCGCGGTGGACGGGCTCGACCTGGACGTCGCGGTCGGCGAGTGCTTCGGGCTGCTCGGCCCGAACGGCGCGGGCAAGACCACCACGCTCGAGGTGCTGGAGGGGCTGCTGGAGCCGACGTCGGGCGAGGTCGAGGTGCTCGGGCGCGCCTGGGGCGGGCACGCGCGCGAGCTGCGCGAGCGGCTCGGCATCACGCTGCAGGAGACCCGGCTGCCCGAGCGGCTCACGGTCGGCGAGCTGGTGCGCCTCTTCCGCTCGTTCTACGCGAAGGGCCGCGACGAGGACGAGGTCATCCGGCTCGTCGCGCTCGAGGAGAAGCGCGGCGCCTGGTACGACAAGCTCTCCGGTGGCCAGAAGCAGCGCCTCGCCGTGGCGTGCGCGCTCGTCGGCGATCCCGAGCTGCTCTTCCTCGACGAGCCCACCACCGGCCTCGACCCCCAGTCGCGCCGGCAGCTCTGGGACCTCGTCCTCGCGCTCAAGGGGGAGGGGAAGACGGTGCTCCTCACGACGCACTACATGGACGAGGCGGAGCGGCTCTGCGACCGGGTCGCCATCGTCGACCACGGGAAGGTGATCGCCCTCGGCACGCCGCAGGAGCTCATCGCGCGGGTGGCGGGGCACGAGGTGGTCGAGTTCGCCGCCGACGGCGCGACGCTCGACGAGGGCGCGCTGTCGCGGCTCCCCGGCGCGCGGGGCGTGCGCCGCGCGCAGGGCGGGTTCGCGATCACCGTGGACCGCGTCCACCTGACCGTCCCGGCGCTCCTCGCTCACCTCGAGGCTGCGAACGCGCCGCTCGGGCGGCTCACGACCCACTCGGCCACGCTGGAGGACGTCTTCGTGGCGCTCACCGGCCGGAAGCTGCGCGATGAGTAGGTCGAGCCTCCTCGAGCTCACGCTGGCCCGGATCCGGCTCTTCTTCCGGGAGCCGTCGGCCGTCTTCTGGACCTTCGGCTTCCCGATCGTCCTCACGATCGCGCTCGGGATCGCGTTCCGGAACAGGCCGCCCGAGCCGGTCTCGGTGGCGGTGCGGTCGGGTCCCGGCGCGGACGCGGTCGCGGCCGCCCTCGCCGGCGATCCGCAGATCAGGGTGCGCGTCGTCGCCGAGGCGGACGCGCGGGCAGCGCTGCGCGTCGGCCGCGTCGCGCTGGTGGTCGTGCCGGGCCCGCCGCGAACGTACGCCTACGACCCGACGCGCCCCGAGAGCCGGCTCGCGCGCGCGGTGACCGATGACGCGCTCCAGCGCGCCGCGGGCAGGGTGGATCCGGTGGCCGTGACGGAGGCGCGCGTCGTCGAGCCCGGGTCGCGCTACGTGGACTTCCTCGTCCCGGGGCTCATCGGCGTCAACATCATGTCGAGCGGCATGTGGGGCGTCGCGTTCGTGATCGTCGAGACGCGCCAGAAGAAGCTCCTGAAGCGCCTCGTCGCGACCCCCATGCGGCGCGGCGAGTTCCTGCTCTCGTTCGTGTTCCTGAGGATGATGTTCCTCGTGCTCGAGCTGCCCATCCTGCTCGGGTTCGCCTACCTCGCCTTCCACGTGGCGGTGCGCGGCTCGCTCGCGCTCGTGGTCGCGCTCGCGCTGCTCGGCGCGCTCGCCTTCAGCGGCCTCGGCCTCCTCGTCGCGTCGCGCGCGAAGAACACGCAGACGGCGAGCGGGCTCATCAACGTCGTGATGATGCCCATGTTCATCCTCTCGGGCGTCTTCTTCTCGGCCGCGAACTTCCCCGACGCGATGCAGCCCGCCATCCGCGCGCTGCCGCTGACCGCGCTCAACGACTCGCTGCGCGCCGTGATGAACGAGGGCGCCCGCGCCGCGGCGGTCGCTCCGCAGGCGCTGCTCCTCGCCGGCGTGGCGGCGGTGACCTTCGGGATCGCGCTCAGGATCTTCAGGTGGAGCTGACCGGCACCTCCACGCCGAACCGCTCCGCGTCCTCGCGCGTGTTCACGTTCGCGAACGCTCGCCCTTCGGGATCGACCTCGCGCCACTCGGCTTCGGTGACGAAGCGCGCGCCCACCGCGGTCGCGATCCGCCACATCGACGGCTCGCCCTCGCGGAGCATGCGGTCCACCACCGGCAGGCACGCGCGCGACCAGAAGGCGTGGAGCGGCTCGAGCCGGCCCTGCCACACCACCGCCACCGCGTGGACGCCGGCTCGCCGCCCCGCGAGCCACGCGATGGGCGCCTCCGCCAGGAAGGGCATGTCGC
Organism: Anaeromyxobacteraceae bacterium; assembly: GCA_036395165.1. Taxonomy (GTDB): domain Bacteria; phylum Myxococcota; class Myxococcia; order Myxococcales; family Anaeromyxobacteraceae; genus Anaeromyxobacter_A. Next base: position 16,199 of record DASWDS010000403.1, read on the forward strand.
AGCCCGCGGTGAAGATCCACTCCGTCCGCGCCGCGCCGAGCGCCGCGTGCAAGCCGCCCGGCGCGCCCCTCCCCGGGAGGACGTCCGGGACGACCGGCGCGCCGAACGCGGCGTACGGCTCCGCGTCGTTGGCCACCACCACCGTCGCCGGGAAGAGCCCGCCGAAGAGCCGCAGCGAGCGCGCGAGGAGCGGCTCGCCGTCGAGCCGGAGGAGGCCCTTCGCGAGCCCGCCGAGGCGGCTCGCCTGTCCGCCCGCGACGAGCGCGCCGGTCGTGTCCGGAAGGCGAGCAGGGCGATCGAGCGGAGACGGCATCGCTGCCCGTAACTTACAGCTAAAAAGGGCCTGAGCGCTTGGAGCCTTCGCGCCAGTTAGGATATGAAGTGCCCTCCGTGACCCCGGAGCAGCGCCTCGAGGCGTTCAGGAAGATGGTCGAGCAGCGACCGGACGAGCCGTTCGCCCGCTACTCGCTCGCGATGAGCTACCGGTCGCTCGGCCGGCCCGAGCAGGCGGCGCGCGAGTTCGAGGAGCTGGCGCGGCGGCGGCCGGAGTACGTGCCCACGTATCTGATGCTGGGGCAGGTGCTGGAGGGGCTCGGGCGCGCCGCCGATGCGGCGCGCGCCTACGAGAGCGGGATGGCCGCGGCGGCCCGCATGAACGACGAACACGCGCGGAGCGAGCTCGGGCAAGCGCTCGAGGTGCTCCAGGCGCAGGGAGTGAGATGAGGATGTCGGTCGAACAGAAAGCCCCCGAGACGATCCGCATGCGGACGCAGGCGGAGGACGCCGGGACGGGCGCCGGCCTCATGGCAGGCAAGCGCGCGCTCATCACGGGCGTCGCCAACGAGCGCAGCATCGCCTGGGCGATCGCCGAGGCGTTCGGCAAGCAAGGGGCCGAGCTGGCGTTCACGTACGCCGGCGAGGCGATGGGCAAGCGCGTCGTCCCCCTCGTCCAGCCGGTCGCGAAGGCGATGATCGACTGCGACGTCCAGAAGGACGAGGAGATCGATCGCTCGATGGAGGAGGTCTCGAAGGTGTGGGACCGCCTCGACGTGCTCGTGCACTCCATCGCCTACGCGCCGCGCGAGGCGCTCGCGGGCCGCTTCACCGACGTGACGTCGCGCGAGGCCTGGCGCACCGCGCTCGAGGTCTCGGCGTACTCGCTGGTCGCGCTGTCGCGCGCCTTCAAGCCGCTCATGAAGCCCGGCGCGAGCATCATCACCATCAGCTACTTCGCCGCCGAGAAGGTCGTCACGAACTACAACGTGATGGGCGTCGCGAAGGCGGCGCTCGAGTGCAGCGTGCGGTACCTGGCGCAGGACCTCGGGCAGGATGGCATCCGCGTGAACGCGATCAGCGCCGGCCCGCTCCGCACCCTGGCGGCCGCGGGCATCAAGGGGATGCGCGCGATGCTGGGCGAGAACGCCGCCAAGACGCCCCTCCTCCGCAACATCGACCACGAGGACGTGGGCGGCGCCGCGCTCTACCTCTGCTCCGACCTCGCGAAGAACGTGACCGGCGAGACGCTCCACGTGGACGCTGGCCAGAACATCATGGCCGGCGTGAGCATGAGCTAGAACATGGCCGGCGTGAGCATGAGCTGAAGTACACTCCGGCCCCATGGGTCGGCTCGCGCGCTCCGCCGTCGTCATCGCCGCCCTCGGCGGCGCGCTGGGCGGCTATCTCCTCTTCCGCACCCAGCGCGACCCGTGCGGCGCGCTCCTGCGCCGCTACGCCGCGGCGTACGACGCGCTGAAGCCGTGCCGCGACGATACGGAGTGCGTCCTCGACCCGCTGCCCGTCCGCGGGCCGGGCGTGTGCGACCGCGCACGCGCCGCGTCCCCCGGGCGCGCCGGCCTCCAGGACGTGGAGCGCGCATGGGAGGGCGCCTCGTGCCCGCCGCCCGGCTCGCCCTGCCCGCCGAGCGCGGGCGCGGCCTGCCGCGCGGGGCGCTGCGTCACGCTGCTCGCGCGGTGATCTACAGAAACCGCCCGCGGCGCGTGGTCTCGCCGACGAACGGGTTCGTGCGCCGCTCGTCGCCGAGGGTGGAGCTCGGCCCGTGTCCCGGGAAGAAGCGGACGTCGTCGCCGAGCGTGAAGAGCTTCTCGCGGATCGAGCGCTCCAGCTCCTCGAAGTCGCCGCCGGGCAGGTCGGTCCGGCCCACGGAGCCGGCGAAGAGCGTGTCGCCTGCGAAGAGGATCCGGGGCTTCTCGAAGAAGAGGCAGCACGAGCCGCGCGAGTGGCCGGGCGTGTGGATCACGCGGGCGGCGTGCTCGCCCAGCGTGAACGTCTCGCCGTCCTCGTGGTAGTGCTCGATGCCGGGCCGCTCGCCGGCCCCCTCGAACCCGAACATCTCCGCCTGCTGGCCGATGACGTCGAGCCACTCGCCGTCGCCACGGTGGATCTGGCACGGGACGCCGAGGCGTCGCTCCGCCTCGGCGCACCCGGCGACGTGGTCGATGTGACCGTGCGTGAGGACGATGCGGGTCACCCGGAAGCGGCCCGGCTCGCGCATGAGCAGCACGCGGTCGAGCTCGCCGCCCGGATCGATCAGGATCGCGTCGCCGGTCTCGCTGTCACCGGCGAGGAACGTGTTCTCGGCGAAGGGGCCGACGACCGCGTTGCGGACGACGAGCATGGCCTCGAGCCGGAGGCCAGGGCGTCAGTAGCTGAACGACTGGCCGCAGCCGCAGGTGTTCTTCGCGCTCGGGTTCACGAACTTGAAGCCGGCGCCCTGCAGCCCGACGACGTAGTCGACGGTGACGCCCTGCAGGTACATCGAGCTCATCGGGTCGACGAACAGCTTCACGCCGTCCTGCTCGTAGACCTCGTCGCCGTCGCGCTGCGTGCTCTCGAAGTCCATCGAGTACTGAAAGCCCGAGCAGCCGCCGCCGACGACGCCGACGCGGATGCCGTAGCCGGCGAGGTTCTCCCGCGTCATGGCGTCCCGCACCATCTCGACCGCCTTGGCGGTGAGGGTGAGCGGGCTCGCCGGCGCCGTCTCGGCCGGGGCGGTACGGGCGGTGGGGGTGGCGGTGGTGGTCTCCATTGGTTCTCCGTGCTGGTTGACACTTGATATGGCGCAAGAATTCTAACAAACAAGCCCAGGCTCTTCAACGCGGCGCGTTTTCGCGGCGCGTTTTCGTAACCTCGGAACCTCCAGGATTCACTCGATCCTGCCGTTCAGGCGCCGGCCGCCGTCGATCGGCAGGGTCACTCCGGTCACGAACGGAGCGCCCGCCAGGTACCTGACCGCCTCGGCCACGTCCCGCGGCGTGCCCGCCCGCC
>DASWDS010000404.1:0-19630 GCA_036395165.1 Anaeromyxobacteraceae bacterium
TTTTCGCCGGTTCCCCCGACCGGCCGTGCGGAGAGCGGTAGCCGAGAAGTCGCGGCACCTCATCTCCCCTGCGCCGGGGCATGGACGACATCCGCGCATCCCACACGGCAGGCAACTGTTCCTCGTGCGTGCACAACCCCAGCACGCCGCAACGGAAGGTGACATGACCAGCAAGACCTCGACGATCATCTGGACCGAAATCGACGAAGCTCCCGCGCTCGCGACGTATTCGCTGCTCCCGATCGTGCAGGCCTTCACGAAGGGAACGGGCGTCGCGGTCGAGACCCGCGACATCTCCCTCGCCGGCCGGATCATCGCGAACTTCCCTGACTACCTGACGGAGAGCCAGCGCATCCCGGATCACCTGGCGGAGCTCGGCGCGCTCACCGTCCACCCGGCGGCGAACATCATCAAGCTGCCGAACATCAGCGCCTCGATCCCGCAGCTCAAGGAGGCGATCAAGGAGCTACAGGGCAAGGGCTACAAGCTGCCCGAGTACCCGGAGAGCCCCAAGGACGACGCCGAGAAGGTCATCCAGGCGCGGTACGCGAAGGTGCTCGGCAGCGCCGTGAACCCGGTGCTCCGCGAGGGCAACTCCGACCGCCGCTCGCCGGCCTCGGTGAAGGAGTTCTCGAAGAAGAACCCGCACAAGCTCGCCGCGTGGGACGCGGGATCGAAGGCGCACGTCGCCCACATGACCGGGGGAGACTTCTACGGCACCGAGAGCTCCACCACGCTCGAGAAGGCGACCGACTACCGGATCGAGTTCGTCGGCGCCGACGGCGCGGTGAAGGTGCTGAAGCAGAAGGCGCCGCTCAAGGCGGGCGAGATCATCGACACGTCGGTGATGCACGTCCAGGCGCTGCGCAAGTTCTTCGAGGAGCAGATCGAGGATGCGAAGAAGAGCGGCGCGCTCCTCTCGCTCCACCTCAAGGCCACCATGATGAAGGTGTCCGACCCCGTCATGTTCGGCCACGCCGTGAGCGTCTTCTACAGGGACGTCTTCACGAAGCACGCGGCGGCCTTGAAGGAGGCCGGCGTCAACCCGAACCTCGGGCTGGGCGACCTGTACAAGAAGATCCAGAGCCTGCCGGCGGAGAAGAAGGCCGAGATCGAAGCGGACATCAAGGCCGTCTACGCGACCCGGCCGACGCTCGCGATGGTCGACTCGGACAAGGGCATCACGAACCTGCACGTGCCGAACGACGTCATCGTGGATGCTTCCATGCCGGTGGTCGTGCGCGAGTCCGGCAAGATGTGGGGGCCGGATGGGAAGCTCCACGACACCAAGGCGATGATCCCCGACCGCTGCTACGCGACCATCTACCGGGAGATCATCGAGGACTGCCAGCGGCACGGAGCCCTCAACCCCGCCACCATGGGAAGCGTTCCCAACGTGGGCCTCATGGCGCAGCAGGCCGAGGAGTACGGGTCGCACGACAAGACCTTCCTCGCGCCGGCCAGCGGCACGATGCGCGTGGTCGCCGATCCGTCGGGTGAGACGCTGCTCGAGCAGAAGGTCGAGGCGGGCGACATCTTCCGGATGTGCCAGACGAAGGACGCGCCCGTCCAGGACTGGGTGAAGCTCGCCTTCGCCCGCGCCAAGCTGACCGGCGCGCCCGCGGTGTTCTGGCTCGACAAGTCCCGCGCGCACGACGCGCAGGTCATCGCGAAGGTGGAGAAGTACCTCGGCAACCTCCCCGCGGGCGGGCTCGACATCCGCATCCTGCCGCCGGTCGAGGCGATGCGCCTCTCGCTCAAGCGGATCCGCAAGGGGCAGGACACCATCTCGGTGACCGGCAACGTGCTCCGTGACTACCTCACGGACCTCTTCCCCATCCTCGAGATCGGCACGAGCGCGAAGATGCTCTCGATCGTTCCGCTCCTCGCGGGCGGCGGGCTCTTCGAGACGGGCGCGGGCGGCTCGGCGCCGAAGCACGTGCAGCAGTTCGTGAAGGAGGGCTACCTGCGCTGGGACTCGCTCGGCGAGTTCTCCGCGCTCACCGCGTCGCTCGAGCACGTCGCCAACAACACGAAGAACGAGAAGGCCGCGGTCCTCGCCGAGACGCTCGATCGGGCCGTCGGGAAGTTCCTCGACAACAACAAGTCGCCCGCCCGCAAGGTCGGCCAGATCGACAACCGGGGCAGCCACTTCTACCTCGCCCTCTACTGGGCCGAGGCGCTCGCCGAGCAGACGAAGGACGAGGAGCTCCAGGCGCGCTTCGTGAAGGTCGCGAAGCAGCTCGCGGAGAACGCGTCGAAGATCGACGCGGAGCTGCTCGCGGCGCAGGGCAAGCCGGTGGACATCGGCGGGTACTACCGGCCGGATCCGGAGAAGGCGAACGCGGCGATGCGTCCGAGCCCCACGCTCAACGCTCTCGTGGCTTCACTCGCGTAGTCCCAGGCAGCGAACCGCAACTCACCTGAGGAGACGAGACATGGCTAGACCGAAGATTGCTTTGATCGGTGGCGGGCAGATCGGCGGCGTCCTCGCGCAGCTCTGCGCGCTCCGCGAGCTCGGCGACGTGGTGCTGTTCGACATCGTCGAGGGGCTGCCCCAGGGCAAGATGCTCGACATCGCCGAGGCCGCGCCGGTCGACGGCTTCGACGTGACCCTGAAGGGCACGAACAAGTACGAGGACATCCAGGGCGCCGACGTCGTCGTCGTCACCGCCGGGCTTCCCCGCAAGCCGGGCATGAGCCGCGATGACCTCATCTCGGTGAACTCGAGGATCATGACGGCGGTCGCCGAGGGCATCAAGCAGTACGCCCCCAAGGCCTTCGTCATCGTGATCTCGAACCCGCTCGACGCGATGGTGACGCTCTGCCAGCGCATCACCGGGTTCCCGCACCACCGCGTCATCGGCCAGGCCGGCGTGCTCGACTCCGCGCGCTTCGCGGCGTTCATCGCGTGGGAGCTCGGCGTCTCCGTGAAGGACGTCACCGCGGTCACCCTCGGCGGCCACGGCGACGACATGGTGCCGCTCGTCCGCTACACGAGCGTGTGCGGCATCCCGGTGATGGAGCTCCTCGAGCGGAAGTACGGGGACGCGGCCAAGGCGAAGGAGGTCATGGCGGCGATGGTGAAGCGCACCCGCGGGGCCGGCGGCGAGGTGGTGGCTCTCCTCAAGACCGGCAGCGCGTTCTACTCGCCGGCCTCGAGCGCCATCGCGATGGCGGAGTCGTTCATCAAGGACTCGAAGCGGGTCCTCCCGACCTGCGCCTTCCTCAACGGCCAGTTCGGCGTGGACGGGCTCTACGTCGGCGTGCCGGTCGTCATCGGCGCGGGCGGCGCCGAGAAGATCATCGAGTTCAAGCTCGACGCCGAGGAGCAGGCGATGATGGACAAGTCGGTGAAGGCCGTCCGCGAGCTGGTCGCCACGCTCAAGTAGGCCCGCTCCACCGGCGGATCGCAGGAACGGACGCCCCGGCCGCGCATGCGGTCGGGGCGTTTGCTTTGCGGCGGCAATCCGCGCCGTGCGGTCGCCGCTCTCTCAGCGTCTACACTCTTGATGGGACGCGACCGCCTCACCGCGCGGACGGGCCGCCCACCTGCCTACTTCTTCGGCGCCTGATGCAGCGCGAACACCGCGCCTTGCGGGTCCATGAGCTGCGCGAACCTGCCGCCGCCGGGCACATCCATCGGGCCGTTCATGACCTTCGCGCCCTTCTTCGTCGCGCGCCCGACCGCGGCGTCGAGGTCGCTCGTCTCCGCGTAGAAGATCCACATGGGAGGCAGCGGCGCCCCCTTCGGCGCCGTCATCATCCCGCCGACTCGCTTCTCGCCGACGCCGAAGATCCGATATGTCCCCATCGCCCCCATGTCCATGTCTTGCAGGACCTTCCACCCGAAGATCTCGGAATAGAACCTGAACGCGGCAGCGCTATCGCTCGTCATGAGCTCGTTCCAGCAGAACTCCCCCTCCTTCGAGGAGTCGTGCAGCGCCATGGCGCCGCCCGGCTTGAAGATCGCGATGGGCGCGCCCTGCGGATCGGCGAGCACGGCGAAGCGACCCACCGTCGGAATGTCGGAGGGCTCCTTGTAGACCTTGCCACCTAGCTTCTTCGTGAGCGCCGCCGTCGCGTCGACGTCGTCGACCTGGACGTGGCCCACCCAGTGCGGCGGCGCGCCCATCTTGGCCGCTTCGTCAGGGAGCCTCATCACGCCACCGAGCGGCCCCTGGCTCCCCACCCACATGATGTAGTCGCCGCCTTCGGCGAACGGCTGCGTCTTCCAGCCGACGACCTCGGCGTAGAACGCGATCGCCGCCTGGACATCTTTGGTCAGGTGCTCGTGCCAAACGAAGAGCCCCTTGTTCGCGCTCGCCATGCAACCCTCCCGAACCCCGCACCGGGGGCGCGTTGTTCGCGTTGTTTTCGAGGCGGGGGATAATGCGCCTGCCGAGAGGCGTCAACTGCTCTTGCCGTCGGCACGGCCGCGATCCCCGATCATCGGCGCGCGGCCTGGCGCGACGCTGTCCCGATCTCGCAACGAACGCTCCCGCTCATACAACGCCGCCAGCACGGGCACATCACAAGCTCGGAAGGACCCCGCGTGTTTGAGCGCGTCTCGACGACCCGCGGTCCACAACCTACGTTATCCGTGCGCTGATCTGTAGTCACCGTCGATCGTCGATCGGTCGGAAGCTCCCCGGGCGCCAGGCGCGACGGTCCGTCCTGGGGCGCCGTGTGGGCGTGGAGGGGACGCCATGGCCGAAGCCGCCAGACCTTCGCGAGCCGAGGCTCAGCCTTCCGTAGCGAACAACGGCGAAGCTTCCGCGAAGCCGGCCAGGACTCCTCCCTGGAAGAAGCGCTCCCTCCTCGTCGTCGGCGGGATCGCGGCCGTCGTCATCCTCGGCGTCCTCGCCTACCTCCTCCTCAACAGGGGAAAGGAGGGCACCGATGATGCGCAGATCGACGCTGACGTGGTGCCGCTCGCTCCCCGCGTGGCAGGGCAGGTAGCCGCCGTCGCGGTCGTCGAGAACCAGCCGGTGAAGAAGGGCGACCTCGTCCTTCAGCTGGACGATCGTGATTACCAGGCGCGCCTCGCCCAGGCGTCGGCGGAGGTGGAGAGCGCACGCGCGCAAGCGGACGCGGCCGACTCGCAGGCGGCGGTGGCCGAGGCCGCGGCCCGCGGTTCCCTCACGCAGGCGGAGGCGAACCTCCTCGGGTCCAACCGTTCCGTGGACAGCTCCCGTGCGCAGCTGGAGCAAGCGCGCGCCAATCTCTTCAGCCGCGAGGCCGATCTGAAGCTCGCGGACGTCAATCTGCGGCGCGCACGTGAGCTGCAGAAGGGCGGCTCCATCCCGCAGCAGCAGGTCGATCAGGCGCAGGCGCAGTACGACGCGGCGAGGGCCGGGAGGGAGGCGGCGCGGGCCAGCGTGACCGCAGCGGACGAGCAGCTCCGTCGCGCCCAGGCGCAGGTCGGCGAGTCGAAGGGGCGGGTGGCCGTCTCCCGGCCCGTGGAGGCCAACATCGCGTCCGCCCGGGCGAACGCGGCGTACCAGCACGCGCGCCTCAAGAGCGCCGAGGCGGCGCTGACCCTGGCCAGGCTCAACCTGGAGTGGACCCGGATCGTCGCTCCCGACGACGGCGTCGTGAGCGGGATCACCGGTCACCCGGCCGCATTCGTGGCGGTGGGCCAGACCGTGGCGCAGTTCGTGCCGGAGAAGAAGTACGTGACCGCGAACTTCAAGGAGACTCAGGTGGCGAAGATGCGCCTCGGCCAGAGGGCGGACGTCGGCGTCGACACCTACGGGCGGACCGTCCCTGGAAAGGTGGAGAGCCTGTCCGCGGGGACCGGCGCGCGCTTCTCACTCCTTCCCCCCGAGAACGCCACCGGCAACTTCGTGAAGATCGCTCAGCGCATACCCGTGCGCATCGCGCTCGATGGCGTGCCCTCCGGCATGACTCTCCGCGCAGGACAATCCGTGATCGTCACGGTCCACGTCTCGGAGTGACGCCTCGGCGGACCACCATGGCGCCTTGACGGCGAGGGAGACGGAGACGGAGACGACTCCATGGCGGGATCGGACGACCATGCCAGCTGGAGGCCCGGACACAACCCGTGGGCCGTCGCCTTCACGGTCACCCTGGCCACCTTCATGGAGGTGCTGGACACCGCGATCGCCAACGTGGCGCTGCCGCACATCGCCGGCGGGCTCTCCGCCAGCCAGAACGAGGCGACCTGGGTCCTCACCTCGTACCTGGTCTCGAACGCCGTGGTGCTGCCCATCAGCGCGTGGCTCTCGAGCCGGGTAGGACGCAAGCGCTTCTACATGACGTGCGTCGCGCTCTTCACCGCGAGCAGCTTCCTGTGCGGGTTCGCGCCTTCCCTGTCGACGCTCATCTTCTTCCGGGTCCTGCAGGGAATCGGCGGCGGCGGACTCGCCCCGAGCGAGCAGGCCATCCTGGCCGACACCTTCCCGCCCGCCCAGCGTGGCATGGCCTTCGCGATGTACGGCCTCGCCGTGGTATTCGCGCCGGCCATCGGCCCGACGCTGGGCGGCTACATCGTCGATCACACCAGCTGGCGATGGATCTTCTACATCAACGTCCCGGTGGGACTCGCCTCGTTGCTCCTGAGCTCCGCGATCGTCGAGGATCCGCCGTGGCTGCGCGAGGAGAAGGAGCGATCGAGGCGCATCGCGGTGGACTGGTTCGGCCTGGGCCTCGTCGCCGTGGCGTTCGGAGCCCTCCAGGTCGTCCTCGACAAGGGCCAGGACGCGGACTGGTTCTCGTCACCCATGATCGTCGTGTTCACGATGGCCGCCGTCATCTGCATGCTGGGGATGCTGGTGTGGGAGTCGGCCCATCCCAATCCCATCGTCAACGTCCGGCTGTTCCGGAACCAGAACTTCGCGACCAGCGTGGGGCTCATGTTCACGCTGGGCGCGGTCCTCTACGGCACGACGGTGCTCATCCCGCTCTTCCTGCAGACGCTCATGGGCTACAGCGCACAGAAGGCGGGCGAGGTGCTGAGCTGGGGCGGCGTCGTCACGATGGCGATGATGCCCGTGGTGGGCTTTCTCGTCTCGCGCGTGCCGGCGAAGTACCTCATTGCCCCCGCCTTCGCCGGCATGTCGCTCGCGCTGTTCCACATGTCGAGCATCAACCTCGGCATCGACGCGCACACCGCCGCCATGTTTCGCGTCTACCAGGCGATACCCCTCGCGTTCCTGTTCATCCCCATCAACACCGTCTCGTACATCGGGATCCCGCGCGAGCAGAACAACCAGGTGTCCGGGATGATGAACCTCGCCCGGAACATCGGCGGCAGCGTGGGCATCGCCTTCCTCAGCACGATGCTGGCGCGCCGCTCGCAGACCTTCCAGAACCTCCTCGTCGGCCACGTCACGGCGTCGAACCCGACCTTCCAGGAACGGCTCTCGCAGCTCCAGCACGCCTTCTCCGCCGCGGGACCGGCCCAGGCCGTACGGCGCGCCTACGGCACCCTGTACGCCACGATCCAGCAGCAGGCGGGCCTCCTGACCTACGTGAGCATCATCGAGAACCTCGCCCTCGTCTGCGCGGTGTTCGTGCCGCTCATCCTCCTCCTCGTGAAGAGGAACGAGCCGGGCGCGGCGCCGGCGGGAGCACACTGAGCGCGCCGAGGACCGGAGTCCTCCTCACGCTCGCGCCTTCGCCGCCCTCTCGGCGAAGAAGCGCCTCGACTTCGCGCCGAGCTCTTCCGGCTCCGCCTTCACCACGCTCGGTCGCGACAGCATGGCGCCGGCCCAGGCCGACACGGCCGGGAACGAGCCGAGGAGGCGGGCCTCCGGGACGCCCCAGCCTTCGACGAGGCGCCAGCGCCGAAAGAATGGCGCGTACGACGCGTCCACGAGCGAGAAGTCCTTCCCGAGGAAGAACGGGCCGCGGCCGCGACCGAGCTCTTCCTCGAGCTTCGCGAGGCCATCGCGTACCGCCGCGAGCGGCTTCGCGAGCGCGTCGCCCGTGGCGCCGCCAGCGACCGCCAACATCCCCGCCCCGCCGCCGGGCATGACGACATCATTGGCAAAGACGATCCAGCCTCGCGCCTCGGCGCGCGCGATGGGGTCCTTGGGGAAGAGCGCGGGCTCCGGGTACAGCTCCTCCAGGAGCTCGTTGATGATCATCGACTCGAACACCGGCCGGTCATCGAGGAGGAGCACCGGGACGCGCCCCATCGGCGACACCTCGAGGAACCAGGCGGGCTTGTGGGCGAGCTCGATGAGCTCCACCTCGTGCGGCAAGCCCTTCTCGAGGAGCACGATGCGGCTCCGCTCCACGTACGGGCAGATGTCGAACGACACGAGCTTCAGGCGGTGTGCCATCGAACGACCATAGCCCGCGGCATCCTCCGGCGCTGGAAGAGCAGCGCTGGACCCGCGGCGCCCGCGATCCCAGAATCCTGTCGTGACACCTCCTCGCATCCTCCTCACCGGGACACCCGGCTCGGGAAAGACGACGGTCGTCCGGAAGGTGGTCGAGCTGCTCGCGGACGTCCCGATGGCGGGATTCTATACGGAGGAGATCCGCGCCCGGAGCGGCAGGACAGGGTTCCGGGTGGTGACGCTCGACGGCCGGACCGCGCGCCTCGCCACCGTGGGCGATCACGGCGCGCCGAGGGTCGGACGCTACACGGTCCACGTGGCGGAGCTCGACGAGGTCGCCGTCCCACAGCTCGCACCGTCGCCGCACCTCGGGCTCCTCGTCGTGGACGAGATCGGGAAGATGGAGTGCCTCTCGCCGGCGTTCGTCGCGGCAGCGCGGCGGGCGCTCGCGGCCCGGGTGCCGCTCCTCGGCACCGTCGCGCTCGCGGGCGGCGGCTTCATCGCGGAGGCGAGGCGGTCGCCGGGCGTCGAGGTCATCGGCGTCTCGGCGGAGAACCGCGACGCGCTCCCGGCGGAGATCGCAGCTCGGCTGCGAGGGGCGTCTCGGAACGCGTAGCCGGACGGCTATGCGCACGGCGCGCGCCCATGTCGTCTGAACCAATATGTCGGAACCAATGTGCTTCGGCATCCGAAGGGCTTCGGGTGCGTGCTATTCTCGCAGCTCCATGGGGTGCGGCTACGTGTCCTCCCTCACCGCCTCGGCATCGATGACGATGTCGACCTCGTCACCAACCACGACGCCTCCGCGATCGAGCGCGGAGCTCCAGCTCACGCCGAAGTCGTGGCGATTGATCGTCGTGGTGGCGACGAACCCCGCGCGCACCTTCGGACCCTTGTCCACTCCCCCCTCCCACCAGGGCGTCTCCCAGCGGCCGAGATACCTGACGTGCAGCTTCGCGGGGCGCGTGACGCCTCGGATGGTGAGGTCCCCGGTGACCTCGTAGTCGTGCGCGCTCAGCTGCTTGCTCACGGCCCCCGCGAAGCGGATCTCGGGATGGTGCTCGACGTCGAGGAAGTCCGCGCTGCGCAGATGCACGTCCCGCTCCTCCGTGCCGGTCCAGAGGCCGCGTGCGTCGATCGTGACCTCGACCGAGGCGGCGCGGGGGTCGTTCTCGTCGAAGTCGAGCTTCCCGTGGACGTTCTTGAAGTGACCTCGAACGTTCGTCACCATCATGTGCCGCGCCGAGAACCCGGCGGCGGTGTGCCCCGGCTCGAAGAACCATCTCGCCATTCGCCGCTCGTCCTCGTCCTCGTCCTCGTCATGGATGCCTGAACGCGAGGCATGCGACTGCGAAAGGGCCTCGTGAGAGCTCAGCGCCCGGAGCCAGTCCCGGTGGGCGCCTCCGTGCCCTTCTCGGTGCCGGCTCCGCTGCCGGTCCCCATCGTCCCCGCGCCCGGCTTCTCCACGCCGGCGGACCTCGTCTTGCGCGGGTCGTCGCTGGGGTTCACGTAGTTGATCTCCCATGGACCGTCGCTATTGAGCTGCACGACCGCGTCGTCGGCCGCGCGGACGAAGTGCTGCATGCTGGGCGGCAGCGAGAAGAAGCTGCCCTGCTCCATATCCTGCAGCTTCGCCTCGTCGAACTTAGCGCCGTGGCCGAGCTGGAGCTTGCCGGAGATGACGGTGACGCGCTCTTGGCGCGGGTGCGTGTGCGCCGCGATCTTGTATCCCGCGGGCAGCTTCAAACGCATCGCAAAGGGTCCCTTCTTGGCCGGGTCGCCGTCGAGCACCGCCGCCTGGGCGCCCGGCGGCAGCGACTTGGGCCCGGGTCCCCACTTGAGCTCGCCCGGCGTCACCATCACGGCCGCCTTCGAGCCGCTCGCTCCATCGTGCGAGCTGCTCGCCGCCTGTGGACCGGCCGCCAGCACGGCGGCGCCGTTGAGGAACAGGAAAGCGACTGACGCTCCGAGGTATCGTGCGATCATGACGTCCTCCCATCGATCTGGCGAGCAGCCATCGTGCCGCCCGCTCGGCTTTTCCTGGGCTACCTGCCCGGCATGGAGTCGGTGACGATTGACACGCTAAGGCGCACCGACGCCGCCGAGTAGGGCCCCGGGCGGTCTCGTGCGTCTCGGAAAAATGGTCAATCACGCCCCGTCGCCGGGGGTCAACTCGTCACTTGAGGGATCCGATGATCTTGCGGAATTCGCCCTCGGTGAAGACCCGCATCGTCTCGGTGCGAACGTTGCCCAGCGAGCCGAGGCCGAGCGTGATCCGGGCGGCCGTCTCGTCGTCGGGAGCGTCCGCGACGATGACGATGTCGTACTTCCCCATCGCGAGATAGAACTGCTTCAGCTCACCGCCTCCCGCCTGAAATGCCTTCTTGGCGGCGTCGAGGCGGTTCGCGCTCTCCTTCACGTTGCGGATTCCCTGGTCCGTGTAGCGAAGCAGGCTGACGTAAGTGGCCATCTTCAGCTCCTGTCGTCGGGGTGATATGCGAAGCTTCACGCGCAGCGTGATTCGCGCGCCAATATCTGTGGGAGTCGCCGCGACGGGGTGCCCCGCCGCAGGGCTATCTGGCTGAATGACGGGCTGACCTGCGCGAGCACGCGCGTCGCCCGCTCGCTCGATCGGCTCGGCGACGACCTCGCGGCGCAGGATCGCAGTCTCGGCCGAGAACCGCGACTCGCTCCCGGCAGAGGTCGCAGCCCGGTTGCGAGGAGCCTCGGCCGACGCGTAGCCGGACAGCTACGCGCGCTCGTAGGTCCGGGGATGCAGCGGCGGCCCCGCGACGGCGCAGTGAATCCGGACGGGGCTGATGCGCGAGGGCAGAGAGGGTGCCGCGCCCGCCTTGGCGCGCCGCTTCGCCCCGCGGCCTCTCGAGGGGATGGCGATGAAGGCGGTCGCGGCGGCGGCGAGCAGGAGGCCGGCGCAGAGGAGCATCGCCGTGCGGTAGGCGGGCGCCAGGGTGGCGGGGTCGGTGAGAGTCCCAGCTCTCAGGCCGGCGGCCAGCGGGAGCACCGCGACGGCGAGGAGGCCTGCGGCGCGCGCCACCGCGTTGTTGACGCCGCTCGCGATGCCGGCGTGCCGTTCCTCGACCGAGCCGAGCGCGGTGACGGTCAGGGGCGCGACGGTCAGCGCGAGACCGAGGCCCAGGATCACGACGCCGGGAAGCACGGCGTGAAGGTAGGAGGCGTCCGATCCGACGCGAGCCAGCAGGAGCAGCCCCCCGGCGCAGACGATGGGGCCGATGGTCAGGGGCATCCTGGGACCGAGGTGCTCGGCGAGCGCGCCGGCGCGGGCGGACAGGAGGAGCATCAGCACGGTGACGGGCAGCAGGGCGGTCCCCGCAGTGAGCGGCTCGAACCCGGCGACGACCTGCAGGTCGAGCACGAGCAGGAAGAAGACGCCCCCGAGGGCTGCGTAGACGGCGAAGGTGACGAGGTTGGCGGCCGTGAATGCCCGCGACCCGAACACCTCCAGCGGCAGCATCGGGTGGCGCGATCTCCGTTCGACGAGGACGAATCCGAGCATGCCGGCGACGCCGAGGGCCAGCGCGAGGAGCACGGTAGCGGAGGTCGCGCCGAGGTTCGGCCAGGCGGTGAATGCGTAGGTGAGCCCGGCCAGGCCAGCGGTCGCGGCGAAGGCTCCGGCGATGTCCAGGCGGCGCGCCGCGTCGGGATTCCGCGATTCCGGGACGTGCCGGAGCGCGACGGCGACGACGACCGCGGCCAGCGGGACGTTGATGAGGAAGACGAGCCGCCAGCTCGCGATCTGGACCAGCCATCCGCCGAGGAAGGGGCCGACGGCGCCGGCGATGCCGCCCAGGCCGGACCAGGCCCCGATGGCGCGGGCACGGTCATCGGGGTGGAAGGACGTCTCGAGGATGGCCAGGGCGCCCGGTGTGAGCAGCGCGCCCCCCACGCCCTGCGTGACGCGTGCCGCGATCAGCGTGTCGATGCTGGGCGACAGCCCGCACAGGAGCGATGCCCCGGCGAACCAGCTCACGCCGGCGACGAAGATTCGCCGGCGGCCGAATCGATCGCTCAGCGATCCCCCCAGCAGGATCAGCGACGCGAGACTGAGCGTGTAGCCGTTGACCGTCCATTGCAGGCCAGCCGCATCCGCGCCGAGGTCGGCGCCGAGGCGCGGCAGGGCGATGTTGACCACGGTGGCGTCGATGAACGCGAGCGCGGAGCCGAGCACCGCGGCCAGGAGCACCCATCGGCCGGCGGGCTGCCCGTACCTGACCAGACCCGGCGACGTCCGAGCAGAGGTCACAGGAGCTTCGTCAGCACGTCCATCGTCTCCTCCAGATGCTCCTCCGTGGCCCAATGTGCGGATCCCCACGGCGTGACCGAAACGGCCCGGCGCGGGCAGGCGGTCGTCCAGGTCTAGTCCTGTCGAGAGCGACCAGCTTCAAGGCCCGGCAGGGCCGCACTTTGTGACCGGCGTGTCGCCGAGCCACCCGTCCGGACTGAACGGCGAGCCGTGGTCGGGCGTCGCCGCCGTGGGCGGCTGGGGGCTTCCCACCTGCTGCCCGCGGGGCGTACAAGTGACGTTCGCGCGTGCACCGGCCTCGGTTCGCGCGGTCAGATCCGGACCAGCAGCACTCACCTACCCACGAGCGTGCCCTTGTCTCTCGCAACGTTGTTCCACCGCCTCGAGAAGGCGATCCCGGGCGTGTGGGGTCGGCGGGCGTGGTGCAGGAGGCAGCGCAAGCAGCTCGGCGCGGTCGAGCGCAGCGTCGTCTGGGTCCACGACAGCGGAAAGGTACCGTGGGCGCTCTGGGGGGCACAGAACGGCTTCTTTGCCGTCGAGTGGGCGGGCCCGCTGGCGTATCTACGCGCGGTGAGCGCGAAAGCGTGACCGCGCTGCATTCCGCGCCGGCGCCGTCGAGGCGCCGTACTGGGGTGAGCTGAGGGTGCGGGTGGCGCTCCGAGGAAGACCGGGCACGTCGTGAAGCTCGTCGCGATCGCGAGGGCGCCGGCCGATCCGGACGCGGCTGCGCGTGCGCTGGCTGGCGCTGCGGCCCTGACGCTCGCCGAATCCCGCATGCGCCTCGCGCCCGAGGCGCCGGCTCTCCTGGCACGACTCGACCCGGACAAGGCCGGCGCGGTCGTCGCCGCCCTGCGCAAGGAGGGCCTGGCGGCGCTCGCGATCGACGCCAGCGTCCCCTCCGACAAGGACCGCACCGTCGCTCACGCCTTCGCCATGGCCAAGGCCGGCGTCACGTTCACGCCTCGCTTCGGCGACCCGCTGCAGGTCGCATGGCCCGACGTGCTGGCCGTCCTGCGCGGCACGCGCGCGTCCCGCTCCGACGTCGAGCGCACCGAGAGATCGAAGGGCCTCTCCGTCGGCGCGGCGGTGGCCACGGGCGGCCTCAAGATGACCCGCACGACCATCAAGACGGTGCGCTCGTCGGAGGAGTCCATCGAGCAGGTGATCCTCGTCTACGCCCGCGACGGGCGCGCGGCGATGCTCGCGGAGACCGTGCTCGACTTCTCGTGCCTGGGGCAGAGGATGCAGCCCTCCAGCACGGGAAACATGGTCGAGCTCGCGAGGACGCTGCGCGAGGGGGCGAAGGGCGCGTTCTACGACGAGCGGCTCGTGCGCCTGGGTCGCAGATCGCTGCCGTTCCTGGCCGGCGGCGAGTCTCGATCGCACACGGCGACGCTGACGCAGACCCGCACCGACACGAGCGGGTCGCTCGACGTGCTCGCCGAGGTGATGCGGCAGTCCCTGGTGCAGGGTCTGCTTCCCTGACGTGCGCCAGCCCAGCCCAATTTCCCCTCGGAGCGCGCAGGGGGTACAAGTAGGTATGGTCGAACGAAACGACAAACGGAAGCAGTCGCTGTACTTCCCCGAAGACATGCTGCAGGAGATCCAGCAGGAGGCGATGCGGCAAGACCGATCGCTGTCCTGGATCGTCCAGCAGGTGTGGCGACTCGCGAGGGCGCGGATCGCGAGCATCCCGGGCATGAACGACTCCAACCCGCCGGCGGCATAGCCATGGCGGCGATGTGGCTCCGATGACTCTCGCCTCAGATAACTTCCTGGCGGGGGCCGCCGTTCGCGTACCATGCGCTCGCGCTCGGCGGTGGGCGGGATGCCGGTTACCCCCCGCATCCTGCCTCCCGCCCTCGCCGGGCGCGCTCACTCGCAGTACCTGAACCTGGCCATGTCGTCGTGGGGCCCTCGTGGCCTCACGGCGAACGCGGCAGGCGTGTGTTCATCCCATGCGCAAAGAGCTGGAACTCGATCTGCGGCGAACCCAACTCCTCGCGGTGGACGCCAGTCTCACCGACGCGCGCCGCGCTCTCCTCCGCGCCGCGCGCATCCCCTCGGCGTTCGCGACGGAGGTCCGTGCGCTCCTCGCGGTCGTCGCGGAGCTCGACCGCCGGGTGCTGGCGGACGCGGACAAGTAGCTGTTCAAGAGCTTCGCCCCGTCATGGGGCGGGGCGGGCGGGCGACCGGCACGACCGCTCGCCCCTCACCTATCGCGCGACCCCGGTGACGAGCCTCAGCGCCGGTCCACCAGGCGAGCGGGAATCGCCGTTCACGTCGCCGCTGAGAGCTCCCCACTCCGCGCGAGCGGGCGGCGAACAGCTCATGGCGCCGGTCGCGTCGAGGTGCGGATAGTGGGCCTCGCTCGCGACGTGGCGGCCGCTGCGATCGGCCAGCGCCAGCGAGCGACGGCACACCGGACACGTGGTGATCAAGGCGTCCTCCATTCCGCCGGTGCCAGCCAGCCACCGGGCGTGCGGCGGAAACCGAAGGCGAGCAGCTCGCCGTGCGTCCAGCCGCCGACGAGGGCGGCGGTGATCTGGATCGGGCCGGCCGGGCGTCTTCCAGCGATACGGACGAGCATCCGGCGCAACTCAGGCGGGATCATCGTTTCATCCTCCGTTGATGGTCCGTGCCGCGGCCTGCGCGTCCCCGTGTGGGACGAGCGACGACAGGGTGGTCCAGCAGGAGCCGCAGCGCGTGGCCGCACGCAGTCCCCTGTGCTTGCAGACGGGGCGCGAGAACACGCGACGGACCACCCTGCGCTATTTCATGAGTGGAGGCCAGGTGACGGCGCCCGCGCACCGCGCGCCCATGGCCGATTTCCGTACCGTGGACCTGATGAAATCGCTCGAACCGGAACCTTGGGGCGTCCGGCAGCGCTCGCCCTCACGGCGGCGTCGCTGCGAGATACGCGTCGAGCCGCGTCGCGAGCATGGTTAGTAATCTGGGCTCCCTTGCCACGGAGGCACGATGCCGCTCGTCGATCTCGACACCATCCCGCAGGTCCCACTCCCCTTCATCAACGACGATCACCTCGAGGAGGCGCGCCTGCTCAACGAGCTGGCCGAGGCGGTCGATGCCCTCCGTCGCGGCGGCGGCTCAGCGGCGGCCGTGGCCGGGCGCTTCGCGGATCTCGACGTGCACACGCGAGAGCATTTCGCCCGGGAGGAGGATGCCATGCGGCGCGCCGACTTCCCGCCGTATCCGGTGCACAAGGGCGAGCACGACCGCGTGCTGGCCGAGATGTCCGCCGAGGGCCGACGATTCCAGGACCGCGCCGACGCCGCCCGTCTCTGGACCTACGTCTCCGAGACCGTGCCCGCATGGTTCGTGGGGCACATCCAGTCGATGGATCTCATCACCGCGCGCTTCCTTGCCATGCGCGATGGGTGAAGGCACGCGCGACGCGATCGCATCCGACTCGTGGTGAAGCCCACGCCTCGTCACGAGACCAACCGCCAAGTGGTCCGGGCCTCGCCTGCTCGTCGCCGGGGCAAGCAAGGTGTTCGGCACGGACGGAAGGCTCATCGACGAGGTGACGAGCAGGTTCGCGAGCAGGTGCGGGACTTCGTGGCCGGCTTCGCCGAGCTCATCGTCCGAAGGGGGTGACGCTCGCGCTCTCGATCGCTCACCTCCTGCCCGAGCCTCGACCACTACCCATGAGCGTACGTGAAACTCCAGGGCGCAGCGCGGGCGCCCGAGGCACAGCTCACGGCGACGGCAGGACATGCGGCCATACATGCCGGCGGAGGATGGACCATGAGCGCCATTTCGCCCCGCGAGCGACGGGAGATCACCCGCGCCAACGACTCTGGCCTCGAGCCCGTCGTGTTCGTGCACGGCCTGTGGCTCCTGGCGAGCAGCTGGGATCCCTGGCGAAGCGTCTTCGAGGACGGCGGCTACGTGACGCTCGCGCCGAGCTGGCCCGACGACCCCGAGACCGTCGAGGAGGCGCGCCGGAATCCAGGGGTCTTCGCGCGCAAGCGCGTGGAGCAGGTCACCGACCACTTCGCCGAGGTGATCCGCCAGCTGCGGTCCCCGCCGGCCATCATCGGGCACTCCTTCGGCGGGCTCATCGCGCAGCGGCTTGCCGGACAGGGACTGGCGACCGCCTCGGTGGCCATCGATCCTGCGCCCTTCCGCGGCGTGCTGCCGCTGCCGCTCTCCGCGTTGAAGGCCGCCTTCCCGGTGCTCGGGAACCCCGCCAACTACAACCGAGCGGTCGCCCTCACGTACGAGCAGTTCCGCTTCGCCTTCGCCAACGCGGTCAGCGAGGAGGAGGCGAGGAAGCTCCATGAGACGTACTCGGTCGCCGGTCCGGGTGTTCCGCTGTTCCAGGCCGCCACCGCCAACTTGAACCCCTGGACGGAAGCGAAGGTGGACACGACGAACCCCGACCGCGGGCCCCTCCTCATCATCTCGGGCGAGAAGGACAACACCGTCCCCTGGGCGGTCGCCCACGCCTCGTACAAGCGGCAGAGGCGAAACCCGGGCGTCACCGAGTTCCGCGAGATGCCGGGTCGCGGCCATTCGCTCACCATCGACAGCGGATGGCGCGAGGTGGCCGACGTCGCGCTCGCGTTCGTGAAGCAGCACCAGCCGGAGCGTTCCCCGGTCGCGCGGGAGGACCGCGCCTTCACTCGCAGCGACGAGGGGCCACGACCGAGGTCCTGAGAGAGATCGCCGCGGCGAGGCGCGCCGGCGCGGAGCCGTCCTGGCACCGCGCGCCAGGCGCGCTAGACGAGGGTCCGCGATTCGCGTTTCGCGAATCGCGCCCTCGTTTTGCCATTTCGCAAGGGGGCTGCGCCCCCTCCCCGCCGAGCAAAGCTCGTGCAGGCGCCTCCAGCGCCTGCTCCTCGATCAGCGCCCCTCCCTGCAGGCCCGGGTCCCGTGCGCTGCCGGAGGCGGCATGCGCCGCCACTCCGGCAGCGCCCCGGCGCGCTCGCTTCGCTCGCGTGTTCGCGAATCATGCTCGCGTGTTTAGCGCGTGATCTTCTTCAGCGCGTCATACTCCAGCCGGACGTAGAGCCCGCGCGCGTCGATCACGTGGCAATGGCTGCCGCCGTCGTACGCGATGAGCACCACCTTCGCGCCCGCCGGCAGCTCTCCGGAGGGTTTCTCGTCTGCCGCGCCGGTGAAGCCGTAGCGCTGAGCGCGCGCCAGCTCGTGCGTGAACTGGTTCGGAGGAGGCGAGATGCGGCGCCCCTTCGGGACGACGGCGCTGTCGTCGAGGACGACCGCCTCGGGCCTGATCACGCCCTTCATGCTCTCCCCAGGGCCCTTCGGTCGTTTGCTGGCGCGTTCACGTGGCACCGCCTCAGCGGAGGCTGTCCTCCGGCAAAAGCATAGGGATGATCGGGAGCATCGTGCCGCTACGGACGTGCGCGTTGGTCGCCACGAGGTTCCCCGACTCGGCCAGCATCAGCGCGTCGGGGAGGCTGTACTCCTCGGCCGCGTCCATGTCGACGACGTAACCGAGGTCTTCCAGGCTCGCCACGGTCATGCGGCTGAGGGGATTGCTGGCGGCGGCGACGAACCCCGTCATGAGCTCGTTGTGGAAGACAGCCTCACGCCAGTGGGAGTCGGCCGTGCCAGGACCGCCCGTGTTCTCGACCGGCACCCGCTTCGGCCCGGTCCCCCGAAGCGTGCCGTACTCCCGCATCGCGTTCTTGCCGACGAAGGTGGGGTTGGACGTCCCCGCGCCCTTGAGGAGCGACTTCTGCGTCCAGATCGTCCCGAATCCCAGCACGTGACCCATCTCGTGCGTGATGACGTCGTTGAGCGTGCCGGCCTGCTCCATCTGATGGAGGTCGGCCGTGTCGAACGCCATCTTGCCCTTGGCCGGCAGGAAGGCGGCATTCGGCGCGCTGGCCGGACGGAGGCGCGTGGGGCCTGCCTGTCCCAGGATCTGCCCCGGGCCGTCGATGGCCGTGCCCTGGGCGAGGATGAGGATGTCGTCGATGACCTCTCCGTCCACCTGGACGCTGGGCAGATCTCCCACGATGACGCGGCTCCAGCGGTCCGCAGCGAGCTTGAAGGCATTCTTCTGCTTCTGGTTCAGCCCTCCCATGAAGCGCACCTCGATGGTGAAGGGTGACTGCGTGTTCGCCAGCTTCGCGGCGATCTTGGAATCGGCCCGGGCCTGGTACGCCTCGATCGCGGGCGAGGCGGTGCTCAGCTTCCTGACCGTGCTTCCGTGCTTGGACGCCATGGCGCTCCTCCGAGGGTTTCCACTGCTGGTACAGAAGCGATGGGCGCCTGGATGTGACCGTCACGCACGGAGTGGACCCACGTGGTCCCAGCCCTCCAGCCCGGTCGATGGAGGCACGCCCGCTCGGCCGCGTACGCGCCATCGCGGCCCGTTCCTTCTACGCCGCCGAGCTCCGATCGCGATGGCGGCCTGCGCCCTCGGACGGTGCCGCGGCGGCGCCGCTCGCGCGATCGACGAGGAGGCGAAGGTCCTCGGCCCGGAGCCGCACGAATGCGATGAGCGCATTGATCGCGTCCCGCTGACGGCAGAAAGCGCCACACGCCGGCTCCTCGATCAGCTCTGGCGGCTCGCCGCTCGACACGCGCGCCAGCGCCGAGGTGGCCTTCTCGAACGGGAGGGCGAATGCGTCGACGGTCTCGTTCACGGCCTCCACGATGGGACGGAGCCCGGGGACGACGCGCGCGGCGTCCGCGCGGACGTCGAGGCGTCCGCTGCGAACCGCGTCCCGCACCCGGGCGATCTCGTCGAGCGCGCGGCGTGTCGCTCCGGCCGCGAGGCGGGCCGCGATCGCGCCGATGGCCAGGGACAGCAGCGCCCACGCACTCCGGCGCGATGGCCTTGGCTCGGATCCGTCGGCTCCGGTCCGCGCCTCGGCGGCCGCGCGCTCTCGCTCCAGCGGGGCCGAGGACGGCCCGGCCTGCCGGACCCACCGGAGCAGCTCGGCGAGCGGCGTGGCCCCGCCGCCGAGCGCAGTGCCGTCCGGCGCGCCTTCCTCGAGCGGCGCGGTCGCGCGGCGCCACATCCGCAGCCGCCGCT
>DASWDS010000405.1:0-36482 GCA_036395165.1 Anaeromyxobacteraceae bacterium
GCTCGAGGGTATCGCCGCTGAAGACAACGCGAATGGGAAGCCTGTTGGAGTGCCCGCCACGCGCTTCCAGTCGCCCAACGGCATCCTGAAGTGGAACGGGACCGGCGGGGGCACATTGACGCTTCAGCCGATCATCGACCCGACGCACCCCGACATGCAGGTCGGGGACTTCAGCTACTTGGTCGTGTCCGGCGCGATCACGACCTACTTCCCCGATACGACCAGCACGGTCGCGACTGCGTACCGCTCGGGCAACAAGCGCCTCATCACGGAGGCCCCTTCCACGACACCGCCTCCGAGCTGGGACGTCTCGAGCACGATCCAGGTGGTCGGCTCGGACGGCGCCACGAAGGGGAGCGTCGCGTACCTGGGCGGGCACGACTATTCGCCGAAGGTCGGTCAGGCGCCTGGCTCCACCGGCCAGACCGCCGGCACCCGCATCGTCCTCAACACGCTCTTCAACCTCGGGTTCGCCTGCGCCGACCCGAACACGACCTGCAACACGGGCCTCCTCGGCGAGTGCGCGACCGGCGCCCTCAAGTGCGCGTCAGGCGGCGGCCTGCAGTGCGTGGGCAAGGCACCGGGAGCGCTGCTCTGCGGCTCCGGCAAGGACAACGACTGCAACGGCGTCATCGACGACTTCGAGGACGGCTGCAACGTGCCCGCCTGCACGAACGGCGCGACGCGCTCCTGCTACGACGGCCCGGCCGGCACCGCCGGGGTCGGGCCGTGCGTCGCCGGCACGCAGACCTGCACCGGCGGCATCTGGGGCGCGTGCGCCGGCCAGGTGCTGCCGAAGCCCGAGGTGTGCAACGGCAAGGACGACGACTGCAAGAACGGCGTCGACGACGGCAACCTGTGCGGCAGCGGCTTCTCCTGCACGGGCGGCCTCTGCCTGCCGACGACGTGCAACGCCGAGACGCTGCGCTGCCCGAGCGGGTTCACGTGCAGCGCCACGACGAGCACGTGCGACGGCGTCCCGTGCCCGAGCGCCCCGTGCGCCGCGGGCCTCGTCTGCCTGTCCGGCCAGTGCGCCGATCCCTGCGCGAGCATCACCTGCGGCCCCGGCTCCTCGTGCTCCGGCGGTCAGTGCGTCGCCGGCGGCTGCGCGCTGACCGGCTGCGCCGCGGGCCAGGCGTGCGTGTCGGGGAGCTGCGTCACCGACCCGTGCGCCGGCAATGCCTGCCCGACGGGGACCTTCTGCCGCCTCGGCGACTGCGTCCGATCCTGCGCCTACGTCGGCTGCGCCCCCGGCCAGAGCTGCGACACCGACGGCTTCTGCCAGCCGGACTGCTCGCCCGCTTGCGGCGCCGGCCAGGTGTGCGACGCGGGCGCCTGCATGCAGGACCCTTGCGCGGGGGTCCTGTGCGGCGCCGGCCAGGAGTGCCGCGCTGGAGCGTGCGTCGACGCGGCGTGCGGACACGTGAGCTGCCCGCTGGGGGCCAACGCGCCGCTGTCTTGTGAGGCTGGTCAGTGCGTGGGCGGCGGGATCACCACGTCGAAGGAGACGCCCATCCACCAGCCGAAGAGCTCGGGCGGCTGCGGCACCGGCGGCGCGGGCGACCTCGCCTCGCTCCTCGCCGCGCTCGGCGCGCTGTGGACGCGGCGGCGCTCGCTGCCGGCGCGGCGCGCCGGCCTCGCGGGGCTCCTGGCAGCGGTCGCGCTCGTGGGGGCCGGCTGCAAGGGCAACGCGGCGACCTCGTGCAGCGCGGGCCAGGTCGCCTGCGGCACCGACTGCGCGGACCTCCGGACGAGCACGCTCCACTGCGGCGCCTGCGGCCACGGCTGCGCGTCGGGCTTCCAGTGCGTCGCCGCGAGCTGCGTCTACCCGACCGGCACCCCGTTCCTCGAGTCGGTCGACCCCTCGACGGTCGGGCTCGGAGCAGCGCCCCCGCTGCACCTCGCGGGCGAGGGCTTCCAGGCCGGCGCCGTCCTGCGCGTGAGCGGCATCGGCCGGACCCAGGAGCTGCCGCTCACGATCGCGGGGCCGACCTCCGCCACGCTGCCCGCCGGCAGCATCGACCTCTCCGGCGCGGCGGTCGGGACGGGCGAGCTGCCCGTCCTCAACCCCGGCCGCCTCGTCTCGAACGCCGCGAAGCTGGCCGTCATCGACGCGCTCGTGCTGCGCGTCGTCACCCCCGCGGTCACGCGGCAGGACGGGTCAGACCCGGTCTTGCTGAAGCTCATCGGGTTCGGCTTCGCTCCGGGCGCGGTCGTGTCGCTCGCGGCCGCCGGCGGCGCGCCGCAGGCGCTCCCCACGACCTACGTGAACAGCGGGGAGGTGGACTCGACGGCGCCCGCGCCGGGCACGCTCGCCGTCGGCCACTACGGCGTCACCGTCACGAACCCGGGCGGCGTCACCTCGGCGGCGGTCGTCTTCACCGTGACGGAAGGCGCGCCCGTGCTGTCGTCCGTGAGCGGCACGTCCGGGACCTGCGTGCAGCAGAGCGCCACCTTCAGCGGCTCGGTCGCGGGGAGCTTCCTCTACCCCACGTCGGTCGTGCGCGTGAGCGGCGGGTCGATCGCCGACACGCCGCTCACGACGAGCTGTCTTTCCGGCACCGACCCGCTCGGCCAGTGCGCGGGCGGGCAGCTCCGCGTCAGCGCCGACCTGACGCCGGTGCCGCTCGGCTTCTACGACGTGTCGGTCGTCAATCCCGGGAGCCCGTCCGCGCTGCGCTCGGCGACGCAGACGATCCAACTCCAGATCAGTTGCCCGTAAGATGGGGGCGTGAGCCTCGCCTTCGCGCAGCTCGCGCCGGAACGCGCCCGGCGCGAGCTCATCGGCACCTGGGCCGCGTGCGTCGCCCTCCTCGGGATCGCGAAGCTCGTCTCGCTCGTCGAGCCCACCGGGCTCGTGGCGGGGAACCTCGCGGGCGTCGCCGCCTTCCTCTTCATCGTGCTGCCCGAGCGGAAGCTCCAGGCGCGCGGCGAGCGCTGGAGCGCGTACGGCCTGCCGTGGTGGGGGCTCTCGGACGCGCGGACCTGGCGCGCCTGGCTGCGCGGCCTCCGGATCGCGCTCGCGGTCTGCGCGGTGGTCTTCCCGCTCTTCTTCGTCGTCTTCTGGGGTTATGGCCGCGCCCTGCCGTACCTGCCGGCGTGGCTCTCCACGCACCTCGCGCCCTACGCGCTGCCGGCGACGCCGCGCTTCCGGCTGCCGCCGCGCTTCCCGCTCCTCGTCGTCGTGCAGCTCCTCGTGGTGGCGCTGCCGGAGGAGCTCTTCTACCGCGGCTGGATGCAGACGACCTGGGCGGCGACCGCGCCCGGGCGCGGCGTGCGTGTCGCCGGCGCGACGCTCGGGACCGGCTTCGTCGCGACCCAGGCGCTCTTCGCGGCGGGCCACCTGGTGGTGCTCCAGGTCTGGCGGCTCGGGACCTTCTTCCCCGGCCTCCTCTTCGGCTGGCTCCGCGAGCGCACCGGCGACCTCGCCGCGCCCATCCTGGTGCACGCCCTCTCGAACCTGTTCATCGCGATCCTGGAGGCGAGCTTCTACGGCTGACAGCGGCGTGCGGCCCCGCTAGATCCGCTCCATGACCGCCTCCATCCGCGAGATGCTGGAAGGCCTCGAGGCGCGCACGCAGCACCCGCGCGGCGCGCTCTCGGCGGCGTCGCGCGGGCGCGAGCGGCCCGATCCCGAGGACGAGATGCGGCCGGCGTTCCAGCGCGACCGCGACCGGATCGTCCACTGCAAGTCCTTCCGCCGCCTCCAGGGCAAGACGCAGGTGTTCCTCGCGCCGCGCGGCGACCACTACCGCAACCGCCTCACCCACACGCTGGAGGTGGCGCAGGTGGCGCGGTCCATCGCGCGCGCGCTGCGGCTCAACGAGATGCTGGTCGAGGCCATCTGCATGGGTCACGACCTCGGCCACACGCCCTTCGGGCACGCCGGCGAGCGCGTCCTCGCCGAGGTGGTCGAGGGCGGCTTCCACCACGTCGTGCAGTCGGTGCGCGTGGTGGAGGTGCTGGAGGCGGATGGGATGGGCCTGAACCTCACCGCCGAGGTGCGGGACGGCATCCTGCGCCACTCGAAGGGGCGAGGGAACGTGCTGATGAAGGGGAGCGGCGCGAAGGCGCTCACGCTCGAGGCGGAGATCGTCCGGCTCGCCGACATCATCGCCTACGTGAACCACGACCTCGACGACGCGGTCCGCGCCGGCCTCCTCGCCGAGGAGGACGTGCCCGCCGACATCCGGCGCGCGCTCGGCACCCGCCACGCCCAGCGGCTCGCGACGCTCATCGGCGACGTCATCCGGGCGTCGGACCTCGACGGCGGCGGCCACATCGAGATGTCGGCCGAGGTGCACGGCGCGCTCGTCGCGCTGCGCGAGTTCCTCTACCAGCGCGTCTACGAGAACCCGGTCGTGAACGACGAGTTCAAGAAGGCGCAGCGCATCCTGCGCGACCTGCACGCCTGGCTCGTCGCCGACCCCGAGCGCCTGCGGGCGCGCTTCGGCGTCGCCGCCCGCGACGGCGAGACGACCGCGCGCGCCGTCACCGACTTCGTCTCCGGGATGACCGACCGCTTCGCGCTCGAGACGTGGGAGTCGATCGTCGTGCCGCGGCCGTGGGCGATCGTCTGACGAGGACGGCCGGGAGGACCTCAGGCGTTCGCCAGGCTCGAGACGCTCACCTGCAGCGCGCGGCTGACCGACACCACGCTCGCCTCCGGCACCTCGAGGAACCCGTTCGGTTGCAGGAGGTGGGTCGCGAAGCAGACTGCCTTCACCTGCCGGTGCGGTCGCACGCGCGGATCGCTCTCCGACGCGCCGGGCTCGAGGCCGTCGCGCTTGCAGGGCATGATGCCCTCGAGGAGCGCGTAGTGGAGCGGTCGCCCGCGGCGCATCGCCACCAGCACGCGCCCGTTCGTCACGACGAAGTTGAGCGAGCTCGGCTTGCTGGCCCCCGCCTCGCGGCTCCACGTCTCGAGGTCGCGCGCGACGTGGGCGAGGGCGCGGCCGACCGTGCGCGCCTCCACGTCGAGGTCGTCGAGGTGCCCCCCCTCGCGCATGTACTTGAGGAAGAGCATGAACGCGTGCTCGGAGTCGGTCTCGCCCTCGACATTGCGGCGGAGGAAGTCGGGAAGGACGTCCAGGAGGCGGGGCTTCACGTCCCGGAAGGACTCGACCGTGCCGTCGTGCGCGAAGAGCCAGCGGCGGAACCTGAAAGGATGGGTGTTCTCGTCCTTCTGGCCGCCGACGGTGGCGTAGCGCGCGTGGGCGAGCAGCGCCTCGCTGTCCACCGCTCCGGCGAGCTGCGTCAGGCCGAAGCTGCCAGGCGCCCCGCTCGGGCGTTTGCCGAGGAGGACGTCGTTGCCCTTGTAGTACCCGAAACCATAGGCATCCGGCAGCCGCTCCGCCTCACGCAGCGCGACGTGCTCCTGGAGCCGTCGCACCTGACACCGGAGCAGGTTGGGATCGTTCTGCAGGATCGCAACCAGCGCACCCATCCTCGTCGAGCTCCTCGCGCCCTGTTCTGGCGCCTTCCTACTCTATAATGGCGATTCGGCCGGGAACCATCCCGTGCCAGAACGGCACGGCCGCCATGATACCGTCCGGCATGGCGACGGCGCGGCCGCCGGCCAGGGCACACTGGCGTTTTCCACCTGCTCCCCAAGCGGGCGCAACGACAGCGGAACTCCATGAGCGAAGACATCGCCGTCGGAATCGACCTCGGGACGAGCTACAGCTGCGTCGCCGCCGTCATGAACGGCGCGCCCCAAGTGATCCCGAACGAGTGGGGAGAGCACACCCACGCCTCGGTGGTGAGCTTCCTGCCCGAGGGGACGGTCCTCGTCGGCAACAACGCGAAGAAGAACATCATCACGAACGCCGAGAACACCGTCTACTCGGCGAAGCGCCTCATCGGCCGCTTCTTCTTCTCGGACGAGGTGAAGAAGGCGCAGGCGGTGATGCCGTACGGGATCGTGGAGGGGCCGAACAACTCGGTCCGCGTCCAGATCGGGCAGCGCGTCATGGCCATCCCCGAGGTTTCCGCGCTCGTGCTGAAGGAGATGAGGGCCATCGCCGAGACCGCGCTCGGCCACGAGGTGAAGAAGGCCGTCGTGACCTGCCCCGCCTACTTCAACGACAACCAGCGGCAGGCGACGCGCGACGCGGGCCGCATCGCCGGCCTCGAGGTGCTGCGCATCATCAACGAGCCGACCGCCGCCGCGCTCGCCTACGGCTTCGGCAAGGACATCTCGCAGAAGATCTGCGTCTACGACCTCGGCGGCGGCACGTTCGACGTCTCCATCCTCGAGATCGGGAAGGACGTCTTCGAGGTGCTCGCGACCGCCGGCGACACCTACCTCGGCGGCGACGACTTCGACGACCGCATCATGACGTGGCTGGCGGAGGACTTCCTCGCGAAGCACCACCTCGACCTCCGCCAGAACAAGTTCTGCCTCCAGATGCTCAAGGAGGCGGGCGAGAAGGCGAAGATCGACGTCGGCCGCGACGGCACGGCGCAGATCCACGTCCCCGGCGTCTGCCAGACGCCCGAGGGCGAGGTGCTCGAGCTGCGGCACACGCTCGGCGCCGACCAGTTCAACCGGATGGTGATGGACCTCGTGCAGCGCACCTTCAAGGTGTGCGACGAAGCGCTGCAGTCGGCGCGCATGACCGCCGGCGACATCGACGCGGTGATCCTGGTGGGCGGGCCGACGCGGCTCCCCATCATCCGCTCGAGCGTGCGCCACTACTTCCAGAAGGACCCCATGACCGGCATCGACCCGGACATGGTCGTGGCGCTCGGCGCGAGCATCCAGGCGTCGGCGCTCCTCGACACGAGCGCCGCGGCGGCGGGCCAGGCGAGCTACCTGCTCGACGTGACGCCGCTCTCGCTCCGCGTCGGGACGGTGGGCGGCTTCACGGAGCGCATCATCGACAAGAACACGCCCATCCCCATCGAGAAGTCGAAGACGTTCACGACGAGCCGGGACGGCCAGGAGCGGGTCAAGATCCGCGTCTACCAGGGCGAGTCCAACCGGACCGACAGTTGCGAGATGCTGGGGGAGTTCGAGTTCTCCGGGTTCCGCATCGGCTTCCGCGGAGAGGTGCAGATCCAGGTGACCTTCGAGATCGACTCCAACGGCATCGTGAACGTGTCCGCCACGGACCTCGAGAGCGGCCAGCGCGCGTCCACGACCATCAGCCTCTCGTCCGGTCTCACCGAGCAGGACATCCGCGCCGCCATCGACAAGAACGCCGAGATCGAGCTGGCGGGGCACGCGGCGGCGTAGCGCAGGGGCATCATGGACGTCGACTTCATCGTGGAGATCGAGCAACGCGCGGCGGCGCTCGACGGGCTCGACTACTTCGAGATCCTGCGGCTGCCGTATACCGCCGGCGCCGCGGACGTGAAGGCGGCCTACTACCGCGAGTCGCGGGCCTACCACCCGGACAGGTTCGCGGCCTTGCCCGCGCCGGAGCTGCGCGAGCTCATCGGCCGCATCTACCGGCGCGTCAACGAGGCGTACACGGTGCTGCGCGACGACGCGAAGCGCCGGCGCTACGCGTCGGACGTGACCGGGCCCGAGCGCGCGACCCGGCTGCGCTTCACCGAGGCGGAGGAGGCGGCGGTCAAGGACGAGCAGAAGAAGAAGATCGAGGAGCAGTACGGCACGACGCCGAACGGCCGCAAGCTCTACGCGTCGGCGCTGAAGGACTTCGAGGCGCAGCGCTGGGAGCCCGCCGAGCGCGCGCTCAAGACGGCGCTCATGTACGAGCCGGGGAACGCGCGCTTCACGGAGCTGCTCGCGCTCGTCGAGCAGTCGAAGCCGAAGGTCGATCCGTTCAAGATCCGATGACGACGCTCGACGCCGCCTGCCTCGCCGTCGTGGTGCTGGCCGCCATCGGCGGGGCCGTCCTCGGCGCCCTGACACAGCTCGCGCAGCTCGGTGCCGTCAGCGCGGGCTGGGCCGGGGCGCGCTGGCTCGGTCCCACCGTCGCGCCCTTCCTGCAGGGCAAGGTCCCCGCCTTCGCGGCTCATCCCATCGCGAGCGCCCTCGCGTTCGCCGCCTGCGCCGCCGCCGCCATGATCGTGCTGCACGCGCTCGTGGGCCTCGCCAGGGTGAGGCGCGCGGAGCGCGGCGGAATGGATCGCGGGCTCGGCGCGCTCCTCGGAGGCACCCAGGCCGCCCTCGTCGTGTGGGTGGGGCTCTCGGCGCTCGCGGCGTGGGGCAAGCCCGTGCACGCCGGGCGGTTCCACGTCGACCCGACGGGCAGCGATCTCGTCGCGTTCGCGCGGGAGCACAGCGCGCTCGCTCCGCTCGCTCCACGCGCCGCCGAGCGGGGTGTCGCGAACCGACATCGACCTTAGCCTTTCAGCATCCACCCGATCATCTTGTAGAGCAGCCGCGCGCCGACGTTGCCGTCCCAGTCGCCCTCCGGCCCCGGTGCCACCTCGACGAGGTCGAGCCCGACGATGCGCCGCCCGCTCCTCACCACGCCGGCGACGAGCGCGCAGGCCTCCTGGAACGAGAGCCCGCCGGGAACCGGCGTGCCCGTGTGCGGGCAGAGCGTCGGGTCGAGCCCGTCCACGTCGAAGGTCAGGTAGACGTCGCGCGGGAGCGGCTCGACGATGCGCCGCACCTGCGCGGCCCAGGTCTCGCCCTCGAAGCGCGCGCTGGCGAGGAGCGCGTCGTGGTGCGTCACGATCCGGCCGCGCGACGCCTCGACGTACGCCATCTCCTCGTCCGAGATGTCGCGGATTCCCACCTGGACGAGGCGCGAGACGCCCGGCACCCGCTCCATCGCGTTGAGGAGGATCGAGGCGTGGCTGTGCTCGAAGCCCTCGAACGCGCGCCGCAGGTCGGCGTGGGCGTCGAGGTGCAGGAGGCCCATCCCGGGGAAGGCCCGGGCGTGCGCCGCGATCGAGCCGAACGCGACCGCGTGATCGCCCCCCACGACGCCGACCCTCTTCCCGGCCGCGAGCAGGCGCGCCACCTCGTGCTCGACCCAGGCGTCCACCTCGGCGGAGGCCGCGTCCACGCGCGCGGCCGCGGCGGCGAGCTCGGGCCCGCCGTTCTCGACGCCGCCCGCCTCGATGACCGGCGCCGCGGCGGCGCGCGCCTCCGCGTCGAGCGCGGCGATGCGCTCGGGGATGGGCAGCATGTGGATGCCCGCCTCGTACGGGCGCCCCGTCTCGACGTCGAAGAGGTCCACCTGCCGGCTCGCCGCCAGGATCGCCTCCGGCCCGCGCGCGGCGCCGCCGCCGTAGGAGGTGGTCGCCTCGAACGGCACCGGCACGAGGACCACCCCGGCCTCGCGCTCGGAGTGCGGCAGGCCGAAGACGCCAGAACCGGGGAGGGCCGCGGCGGAGGGGTCGAACGCCATCACCAGAGCCTAACGCCGCGGCAGCGCGCGGCCCGGGCCGACCGTGTGGGCCTTCGCCGACTCCTTCACCTCGAGCATGGCGCCCGACCCGGGGTGCTTGCGCGCGTGCGCCTTCTGGAGCGCGGCGTACATCTCGGGCAGGCGCTTGAAGAGGCGCTTGGGCTTGCGCTTCTTCCTCGTCGAGAGAGCGTAGGCGAACACGAGCGGCGCCGCGACCGTCGTGTCCGAGTAGAGGACGACGTGGTTCTTCAGCATGTTCGCCTGCACCTTGCCCCAGCTGATCGCCTCGGACGGCGTCGCGCCCGAGAGCCCGCCCCACTGCGGCGAGTCGGTCGAGATCTGCAGGACGTACTCGTGCCCGCCGCGGTTCAGGTCGAGGATCTGCCAGAGGGTGGGCTGGGTCTGCAGGTAGAAGTTCTTGGGCGACCCGCCGCCGAGGATGACGACGCCGTTCACGTCGGCGTCGTAGACGATGGCGGTGGACTCGAGCACGTCGAGATCCGGGTCGATGGTCGTCTGGCCGCCGCGAAGCTTCATCGCGGCGACGTTCATGCCGATGGAGGAGTCGCCGGGCGAGGACGTGAAGATGGGGACGTCGTACTCGGCGGCGGTCGCGACGAAGCTCTTCTCGGGCAGCGTGGCGTGCTGGCGGACGAGGTGGCCGAGGTAGTGGTGCAGCCGGGGCGTGGAGATGTGGCCGCGCAGCTCGGGCGGCGCCTTCTCGAGCGCCTCGCGCACGAAGGCGTCCGTGTCGAGGAGCGAGTCCTCGGTGATGAAGATGTCGTAGATGCGCTCGATGCCGGCCCGGTACAGCTCCTTGTCGTCCACCTGGAAATGGCCCTGCACCACCGGCAGCTCCAGCGCGAAGTGGAGGTCGTGGTAGACGTTCGCGCCCGTCGCGATGACGAGGTCGACGAAGCCCGCCTCGATCATGGCCTGGAACGCGCCGCCCATGCCCGCGGGCGTCATGGCGCCCGTGACGGTGAGCGCGATGGTGGCGCCCGAGTCGATCATGCGGCCGAAGAGGTCGCACGCCTCGGCGAGGCGGCCGCCGTTGAAGGCGCCGGCCCTGCGGTACACGTCGACGAGATCCTCGACGGTCATGCCGGGCCGGAGCCGCATCGGCTCGACGGGGGGGCGGGAGAGGTAGGCCTTGCGGAGCTGCTTCGCGGACTTGGGCGCCATGGAGGCGCGGAAGTTAGCCGCGCCCGCGCGGGACGTCAACGGCGCCGCGCCCTCGCGAATCGGCCCGGGATCCCGCTGCTTCCGCCGAGCTAGAGGCTCTTCTGCTGCGGCCCGAGGAGCTGGATGAAGCCGACCTGGCCGTCCACGTCGGGCTTGAGCGCGAGGTCGACGAGCTTCTTCTCGCGGTAGACCTCGAGCATCTTCTCCTGCCCGAGCCGCCACACGCCGACCATCGTGCAGGCCTCGGCCTTGCCGCAGGGATCGTCCCCGTCGAGGCAGACGTTGATGGCGATGGGGCCCTCGACTGCCTCGATCACGTCGAGGAAGCTGATGTCGCTCGCCGGCTTCGCCAGGGCGTAGCCGCCGTGCGGGCCGCGGGTCGACTTCACCAGCCCCTCGTCGACGAGAGTCTTCAGGATCTTCGCGAGGAAGTCCTCCGGCACCATCATCTGGCGCGCGATCTCCCGGAACGGGACGATCGCCTCGTGGGAGATCGACGCCAGGTAGATCATGGCCCTCAGGCCGTAGTCGATCTTCCGGGAGATGCGGAGGACGTGCTGCATGCGGTCGCTCGTGCACGGCCCGAAAACGCGGGCCGGAGTCTGGATTTTCAATATGATACTCGGGAAGGGGTGCTCATGTCAGGTCGCGCCGGGCTCATCGATCTCCACTCGCACTCCACCGCATCCGACGGGCAATACCCCGCCGAGCAGGTGGCCGACCGTGCGGCCGCGGCCGGCGTCGCGGTGTGGGCGCTCACGGATCACGACTCGATCGCCGCGCTCGGTCCCGCGCAGGAGGCCGCGAAGGCGCGCGGGATCCGGTTCGTCCCCGGGATCGAGCTGTCCGTGCACCTCGACCGCCGCGAGGTCCACCTCCTCGGCCACTTCGTCGACCCGCGGAGCGAGTCGCTGGGGCGCTTCGAGGACCTCCTCGCCGAGAAGCGGCGCGTCCGGATGGGCGAGATGATCCAGAAGCTCGCGGCGCTCGGCGTGGCGCTCACCCCGGACGAGATCGAGCGCTTCAGCGGCGGCAAGACGCTGGGCCGGCCTCACGTCGCGCGCGCGATGGTCGACCGCGGCGTGGTCTCGAGCGTGAAGGAGGCCTTCGACCGGTTCCTGGGCGAAGGCCGGCCCGCGTACGTCGGACGCTATCGACTGTCGGTGCAGGACGGCATCGCGCTGGTCCGCGAGGCGGGGGGCACCGCCACCATCGCCCATCCCGGCGTGAACAAGATCGAGCGCGGCGACGTCGAGCGCATGAAGGAGTGGGGACTCGCGGGCATCGAGACCTACCACCCCGACCACGTCCCCTCGCAGCGCGAGAAGTACCAGCGCATCGCGAGGGACCTCGACCTCGTCTCGACCGCCGGCTCCGACTTCCACGGCGAGGCGGTGGCCCCCGACCGCAAGCTCGGGCAGGTGAGCATGGCGGCGGACGAGCTGGCGCGGCTCGAGGCGGGCCGGCCGTAGTCGCCGCGCCGCCGCACGCGTCGCTCCCTCTCCAGTCAGCACCCCTCGACGGCTCCCGAGATCCGCGACCCTCCCAGGCGACTCGCGCCTTCGCAAGCGAGCGCTTAGCGTTCTGCCGATCGTCGGCTTGTCCCATGTTCATGGGGCCGTACGCCCTCTCGATTCCCGAGAGGGGAGAGGAGTCGTCATGTCCACTGCCGGAGAGGACTCGAGGTGGTGCGCCTCGGCGGCACGCGCAGGGGGGCTGTTCGCGTCGCTGTGGCTCGCCGTCCCGATGGTCGCGTCTGCAGCAGTCGATCCAGGCGCGCGAGGCGGAGCGGCGGGCGCGGGAGGTCCGGTCTCCGATCTCACGGCCGAGGAGCAGGCCTTCTTCGACGCGGGGCTGGCGGACTTCCTCCAGGTCTCCTCGGTGCAGGGGGACGCGATCGTCCCCGGCACGGAGCCCGGGCTGGGGCCCCGGTTCAACCTGAACAGCTGCGCGGGGTGTCACGCGCAGCCGGCCGTTGGCGGGACGAGCCCGGCGAGGAACCCGCAGGTCGAGGTCGCGACGCTCGACGGCGCGACGAACGGCGTCCCGTGGTTCGTGGTCGCGAACGGGCCGGTGCGGGAGGCGCGCTTCAAGCTCAAGCAAGACGGGACGAGGGATGGCGGCGTCACCAACCTGTTCGTCATCACGGGGCGCGTGGACGCCCCTGGCTGCAACCTGGCGCAGCCGGAGCTCGGCCCGGCCGGCGATCCACTCTCGGGCGGGGGCGGCAACCCGAACCTCATCTTCCGGATCCCGACGCCCACCTTCGGCGCGGGGCTCATCGAGGCGATCCCGGACGAGGCCATCCTCGCCAACAAGAGCACCCGCGCCTTCGAGAAGCTGCTCTTCGGGATCTCCGGGCACGAGAACCGCAACGGGAACGACGGGACCATCACCCGCTTCGGCTGGAAGGCGCAGAACAAGTCGCTCCTGCTCTTCGCGGCGGAGGCCTACAACGTCGAGCAGGGCGTCACGAACGAGATCTTCGGCGACGAGCGCGAGGGCAATCCAGCTTGCCTCTTCAACCCGCTCCCCGAGGACACCTCCTCGTTCGTCAACGACGCAGAGCAGGCGCACTCGAGCATCGTGAGGTTCGCCGCCTTCATGCGCTTCCTCGCGCCGCCCTACCCCATCCAGGGCGACGAGTCGGTCGCCCGCGGGCGCGCGACGTTCGAGACGGTCCGCTGCACGCTCTGCCACACGCCGTCGCTGACCACGGGGCGGACCACCAGCGCCGCCCTGTCGGGGAAGGTCGCGAGCCTCTACTCCGATCTCCTGGTCCACGACATGGGCAAAGGGCTCGCCGACGGCATCGTCCAGGGCGCCGCCAGGCAGCGCGAGTTCCGGACCGCGCCGCTCTGGGGCCTCGGGCAGCGCCTCTTCTTCCTGCACGACGGGAGGACGAGCGACCTCGTCATCGCCATCCAGGCGCACGCGGGCGAGGGCAGCGAGGCGAACGCGGTGGTGCGCCTGTTCAACCTCTTGCCCGACGGCGAGAAGCAGGACGTGCTGAACTTCCTGCGGTCGCTCTAGGGAAGCGAGTGGTCACCCTCTCCCCGGTGGGGAGAGGGTGAATGCTCCCCGCACTCAGCCGCGCAGGATCTCGAGCGAGCGGGACGACCACTCGATGATCGGGGCCCACCAGATCCCGAACACCAGGATCGCGGCCGAGAAGGCGCCCAGCATGACCTGGTAGCCCAGCTTCGGCTCGACGTGGCCCTCGGCGTACGGCGCCTCGAGGAACATCGCCTTGATGATGCGCGCGTAGTAGTAGAGCGACACCGCCGTGTTGAGCGCGCCGACGAGCGCGAGCGCCCCGTACCAGAACCCGTCAGGCCCCGCCGCCCGCTCGATGACCGCGTAGAACAGGTACCACTTGCCGGCGAACCCGGCGAACGGCGGCAGCCCGGTGAGCGAGAAGAGGAAGATGCCGAACGTGATGGCCGCGAGCGGGTGGCGGCGCGCCAGCCCCCGGTACTCGAAGATCGACTCCGACCCCGTCGCCTGCGCTACCACGATGACCACGAGGAAGGCCCCGAGGTTCATGACGAGGTAGACGAGCATGTAGATCATCACGCCCTGCATGCCGATCGCGGACACGGCCGCGAGGCCCATGAGCGTGTAGCCGGCGTGCGCGATCGAGGAGTAGGCGAGGAGCCGCTTGAGATTCGTCTGCACGATGGCGGTGAAGTTGCCGAGCGTCATCGTGATGGCGGAGAGGACGCCGATCACCGCCGGCCAGGGGATGCCCGCGATCGACTCGGCGAGCCCGTTCGCGCCCATCGGCCCGGCGAACGCGCCGTAGAAGAGGCGCACCGCCAGGGCGAACCCGGCCGCCTTGGGGCCCACGGAGAGGAAGGCCGTGAACGACGTCGGCGCGCCCTCGTACACGTCGGGGCACCACATGTGCCACGGCACGCTCGCGATCTTGTAGCCGACGCCCGAGGAGACGAAGACGACCGCCACCACGAGCGCGAGCTTCGTCGCGGCGGCGCCGGCGCCGGGCACGGCCGAGAGGGCCGCGAGCTTCGGCGCGAAGGCGACGACGTCGGCCGTCCCGAGCAGGCCGTACAGGTAGGTCATGCCGAAGAGCATCACCCCGGACGCGACCGACCCGTAGATGACGTACTTCAGCGACGCCTCGGCGGCCTTGCGATCGCGCCGGCGGAAGCCGGCGAGCACGTAGCTCACCATCGAGACGAGCTCGATGGAGAGGTAGATGGTCAGGAGGTTCGTCGCGCTCGCCATGAGGAACATGCCGAGGACGACCGCCATGAGCAGCCCGTAGAACTCGCCCACGCGCGCGTTCGGGAAGTCGTCGCCCTGCGCGACGATGAGGACGGTCAGGAACCCCGCCGCGAGGAAGAGCCACTTGAAGAACGAGGCGAACCCGTCGCTCGCGATCATCCCGTTGAAGAGCGAGGTGCTCGCCGCCGGCTGCAGGGCGAGGAACACCGCCGCGAGGGCGAACGCCGCCACCGCGGCCCCGGTGAGCAGCGCGCGCCGCAGCGGCGAGCGCCGCCACACGAGGTCGAGCAGGAAGAGGGCGATCGACCCGAAGGTGAGCACCAGCTCCGGCCGGAACCAGGCCACGCTCGCGAGGTTGTTCTCGATCAGCTGTTCCATGAGAGAGCCGGCCTCCTAGAGGCGGACGTTCTGGACGAGCGAGTGGAGGGTCGTGTTGATCGCGGAGAGGATCGCCTGCGGGTAGAACCCGAGCGCGATCGCGATGGCGCCGAGCGGGTAGAGCGTCATGCGCTCGCGCCAGTTCAGGTCCGGGAACCCGCGGTACGTCTCGTTCAGCTTGCCGAGGAACATCCGGTGGATGGCGTAGAGGTAGTAGCCCGCCGTGATGATGACGCTCGTCGCCGAGATGATGGTGTAGGTCATGTAGACCGGGAACGAGCCCGAGAAGACCATGAACTCGGAGATGAAGCCGCACAGCCCGGGGAGGCCGAGCGACGCGAAGAAGGCGAGCCCCATCATCGCGGTGTACTCGGGCAGCGCCTGGGCGAGGCCGCCGAAGCGCTCGATCTCGCGGTGGTGGGCGCGGTCGTAGATCACGCCCACGATGAGGAACAGCATCGGGCTGATGATGCCGTGGGTGAAGAGGTTCAGCACCGCGCCCGAGATGGCGGTGGGCGTCAGCGCGGCCATGCCGAGCAAGGAGAAGCCCATGTGCGACACGGACGAGTAGGCGATGAGCTTCTTGATGTCCTTCTGCGCGAGGCAGACGAACGCGGCGTAGACGATGTTGACGACGCCGAAGAGGGCGATCGCGTTCGCCGCCCAGCGCGTCGCGTCCGGCAGGATGGCGAAGTTGAAGCGCAGGATGCCGTAGATGCCCATCTTGAGGAGCACGCCGGCCAGGATGACGGAGATGGGCGTGGGCGCCTCGACGTGCGCGTCCGGCAGCCAGGTGTGGAAGGGGAACATCGGGATCTTGATGGCGAACCCGATGAAGAAGAAGACGAAGACGAGCTTCGCGAACTCGAACCCGAGGATGGGCCCGGCGTGCGCGAACTGGCCGGCGTGGCCCTGGGCGGCGAGCTCGAGCAGGTTGAAGGTGTGCGGGGCCGCGGTCCCGTCCACGAGGCTCGTGGCGGCGCTGTTGTAGTAGACGCCGATGATCGCGATGAGCATCAGCACGGAGCCGGCGAGGGTGTAGAGGAAGAACTTGATCGCCGCGTACTCCTTGCGCGGACCGCCCCAGATGCCGATGAGGAAGTACATCGGCAGGAGCATGACCTCCCAGAAGACGTAGAAGAGGAACATGTCCAGGGAGACGAAGGTGCCCATCATCCCGGTCTGGAGGATGAGCAGCATGACCATGTAGCCCGGCACCATCCGCACCGAGAAGTGCTTGGGGTGGTGCGCGTCGTGGCCGTGGCCATGCCCGTGGCCGTCGTCCTCGACCATGCCCGCCATCTCGCGGTCCTTCGCCCCCGACCACCACGGCATCGAGGCGATGGTGGCGATGAAGGAGATGAGGCCGGAGAGGAGGACCATCGAGATCGAGAGGCCGTCCACGCCGACGAACCACTCGACGTTGAAGCCCCGGATCCAGATGGCGCGCTGGACGAGCTGGACGCCCGTCTCCTTGCCGGCGACGATCATGCCGGGCGCGTGCGGGTCGTAGAACGACCACGCGTAGACGGCGGCGACGAGCGAGAGGAAGCTCGCGCCGAGCGCGATGGCGCGCGAGGCCTGGTCGAGCGTGCGCTTCGAGAGTCCCGTGGCGTACCGCACGGCCGCGAGCAGCACGATCAGGATCGCGCCTCCCAGCGGCAGGAAGGTGGCCCAGGCCAGAACGTTTTCGTGGCTGAACATGTCCGCGTCGCTCCCGGTCAGTGAATCAGGAAATTGAGGAGGATGACGGCGAGCCCGCCCGCGAGCGCGCCGTAGAGGTAGGTCTGGATGCGGCCGGTCTGGATCCGCCGCAGCGAGCGGCCGCCCTCGACGGTCACCGCCGCGAGGGCGTTCACGGCGCCGTCGACGAAGTACTTGTCGATCCAGTTGTCGATGCCGGCGAAGCCGCGCGCCACGCTGCCCGCGAAGTTCACCAGCCAGTCGATGATGTGGCCGTCGAACCAGGCGAGGAAGGCGGACCAGGCGAGCGACGGCCGGACGACGAGGAGATCGTAGGCCTCGTCCACGTAGTACTTGTTGTAGACGACGGTCCAGGCGCCCTGGAAGCGCGCCTTGAGCCGGGCCGGGACGGTGCTCCGGTTGTTCGCGTAGAGGAGCCAGGCGAAGAAGAGGCCCACCGCGCCGGCCCCGACGCCGAGGCCCTGGAAGAGCCACTCCATCCAGTGCGGCTTCGCGGCGAAGGCGACCTCGGCCGTCAGGGCCGGCTCGAGCCACTGCTCGAGGAGCGGCGCCTTCCCCGTCCACAGCGCCGGGACGCCGAGGAAGAGCGTCAGGATCGAGCCGAGCGCCAGGATCGAGAGGACGAGGGTGATGGTCCAAGGCGACTCGTGCGGCGTCCCGCCATGGGCGCCGTGGCCGTGCGCGCCGTGGCCCTGCGCGGCGTGCGCCGGATCCGGCGCCGGGTGCGCGTCGTGGTGGCCGTGCGGGTCGGCGTGGTGCGGCGCCGCGATCGACGCGTGCGGGTCCTCGCCGTGCTCGTGGCCGTGGCCCTCGCCGCCGCGGTACTCGCCGGTGAAGGTCATGAAGTAGCTGCGGAACATGTAGAAGCTGGTGCCGGTCGCGGCGAGGATGCCGGCGAGGTAGATGGCCGGCCCGAGCCACGGCGTCGCGACGCCGAAGAGCGCGAGGTGCTCGGAGGTGAACGCCCTCCAGAGGATCTCGTCCTTCGAGTAGAAGCCGTTCGCGAAGGGGAAGCCCGCGATGGCGACGCACGCGATGAGGTAGGTCCAGCGCGTGATGGGCATGTACTTCTTGAGGCCGCCCATCTTCCGCATGTCCTGCTCGTGGTGGCAGCCGAGGATGACGGAGCCCGACCCGAGGAAGAGCGTCGCCTTGAAGAAGGCGTGCGTGAGGAGGTGGTAGGAGCCCGCCCAGTACGCGCCCACGCCCACGCCGATGAACATGAAGCCGAGCTGGGAGACCGTCGAGTAGGCGAGGACCTTCTTGATGTCGTACTGGAAGAAGCCGATGGTCGCCGCGAAGACCGCGGTCAGCGTGCCGACGAGCGCGATCCACCCCATCGCCGACGGCGAGAGGGCGAAGATGAAGTTGAGGCGCGCCACCATGTAGACGCCGGCGGTGACCATCGTCGCCGCGTGGATGAGGGCGGAGACCGGTGTCGGGCCCGCCATCGCGTCGGGGAGCCAGACGTAGAGCGGGAGCTGCGCGCTCTTGCCCATCGCGCCCACGAACAGGAAGATCCCGACGAGCGCGAGGAGCGCGACGCCCCAGACCTTCGTGTCCTTGAGGTGCTCGGCGATCCCGGTCTTCTCGATCACGACCTGGTCGCGCAGCTCGCGGAAGTTGAGCGTCGGCCCGACCGTGATCGCCTCGCCCTCGCCCACCTCCACCTTCGGCGCGAGCGCCAGCGAGTCGGCGGCGCTCGACGCGGCCGCCATCGCGTTCACGCCCGCGGTCGGCTCGTAGACGGACCTGGTCGCCTTCGAGGAGGCGCCCCAGGCGCCGCCGAGGCCCCAGAAGAGGAGCAGGAGGCCGGCGATGAAGCCGAAGTCGCCGAAGCGGTTCACCACGAACGCCTTCATGCCGGCGGCCGCCTTCTCGCGGTCCGTGTAGTAGTAGGCGATGAGGCCGTAGCTGCAGAGGCCGACGCCCTCCCACCCGAAGAACATGACGACGAAGTTGTCCCCCATGACGAGGAGGAGCATCGAGAAGACGAAGAGGTTCAGCCAGGTGAAGAACCGCCAGTACGCCTTCGCCTCGTCGCTCCACATGTAGCCGATGGAGAAGACGTGGATGAGCATCCCGATGAAGGTGATGATGAGCACCATCATCATCGAGAGCGGGTCGAGGGCGAACGCGAGGTCCACCGTCACGCGACCGGCCGTGAACATGTTCCAGAGCGTGTCCTGCAGGAAGCGCCGCTCCGCCGGGAGCTGCAGCATCTGGAAGAACGCGTAGGCGGCGACGAGGAAGGCGAGGGCCATCGCGCCCACCGCCACCACGTGCACGAGCGCCTTCTTCCCGCTCCGCTCGAACCGCCACCCGAAGGCGAGGTTCACCACCGAGCCGAGGAGCGGGAAGAGCGGGATCAGCCAGAGATAGCTGGCGTGCTCCACCAGGATGGGACCGAGGCCGTGCGTCGCGTGTTCCATCTCTACTCCCGCATCGTGTCCGCGAGGCGGACGTCGATGCTCCGGAACGTCTGGAAGATGGCGAGGACGATGGCGAGGCCGACCGCCGCCTCCGCCGCCGCGAGGACGATGACGAAGAGGGCGAACACCTGCCCGCCGACCCCGCCCGTCACGTAGTGGTTGAAGGCGACGAAGTTCACGTTCGCGCCGTTCAGGATGAGCTCGACGCCCATGAGGACGCCGACCGCGTTGCGGCGGGTGGCGACCGTCATGAGCCCCAGGCTGAAGAGCAGGGCGCCGAGGACGAGGAAGTGCTGGAGGCCGACGTGGAGCATGCGTTCTCCTCTGTCTATCCGAGCGAGGGATCCGGCTCGTCCTGCTTCAGCTCCTTGCGCGCGATGACGACCGCGCCGATGAGCGTGGCGAGGAGGACGAGCGAGGCGAGCTCGAAGGGGAGGAGCCAGCGGGTGAGGAAGCCGTTCCCGATGTCGCGGGTGGTGGGCGCGAGCGCCGGCGCGGCGTGCGCGGCCCAGGGCGTCGCGACCGCGATGAAGACGAGCACCGGCACCGTCGCGACGAGCAGGGCCACCGCGCCCGCGACGCCGAGGCTCGCGTTGGAGATGTTCACCTCGGTGATGCGGTTCGTCAGCATCACGGCGAACAGGATGAGGACGAGGACGCCGCCGATGTAGACGAGGAGCTGGGTGACGGCGAGGAAGTCGGCGGAGAGCAGGACGTAGAGCGACCCCGCGCCCATGAGCGCGAAGAGCAGGCCGATGGCGCTGTACAGGATGTTCCTCGAGAACGCCACGGCGCCCGCGCCGGCGACAGTCAGCCCGGCGAAGGCGTAGAAGAGGACGTCCTGCAGCGTGATCGGCCCGACGGTCAGGTTGACGGGGAGCAGGGCGCCGTCGGCGACGCTCGCGCCGAGGATGCCGACGAAGGTCACGACCAGCGCGGCCAGGACCACCCAGGTGACGATCTTGCGAGGCATGCGCTCCTCTCAGGCCTTCTGGCCGTCGGCGGGGGTCAGGGCCGCGGGCGCCGCTACCGGGGCGATCACGGTGGGCGCGGCGGGGGCGGCGGCCTCGGCCGGAGGGGCCGCCTCGGCGGCGGCCTTCATGACGTCGGCCGGCTTCGCGGCCGGGACGGTGGGCGTGGCGGCGGCCTTCGCGGGCGGCTTCGGCGCCGGCTCCGCGGCCTTCGCGGAGGGCGGCTCTGGCGGGAGGTACTCGGGGCCCGGCGCGTGCCAGGGGCGCGCGTCGAGCTTGGCGCGCACCAGCGAGCCGAGCGTCACGCGCGGGAAGTACTCGGCGCCCTTGGCGACCTTGTAGACGGGGAACTCGGGCTCCGCCCAGCGGATGGTGAGGTTCCTCACCGAGCGTTGCGCGCCTTCGAACTCGCGCGTGTGCTGGATCGAGCCCGTCGGGCAGGGCTCGACGCACAAGCCGCAGAACATGCACTTCGCCTCGTCGATGTCGAACTGCGTGACGACGCGCTGCTTCGGGTTCGCGGGGTCCTTCTCGAGCGTGATCTGGATGCAGCCGATGGGGCAGGCGCGCTCGCAGGCCTGGCAGCCGGTGCAGATGGCGGCGTCCACCTCGAGGAACCCGCGGTACCGCGGCGGCAGCGTGTCGCGCACCCGCAGCTCGGTCCGGTCCGGGTACTGCGTCGTGATGGGACGGCGGAGCATGTACGAGAGCGTGATGGACAGGCCGTGCCAGAACGACTGGACGGTGTCCGTCACGTTGTCGACGTACTCGCTCGCGGGGTTCGCGGTCTTCGGCATGGTCGGTCGGCTCGCTACCAGTTGGAGAGATCGAACTTGTCGCCCTGCACGGCCTGGATGTTGAGGCGCACGCGCCGGAAGAAGAGCAGCGCGAGGACGGTGGCGAAGACGGTGAGCCCCACGCCGGTGACGACCTCGACGCCTGGCGCGACGCCCACCGCCAGCTCCCAGAAGAGCGTGAAGACGAAGCAGGCGAAGGCGCCCGGGACGAGGTACTTCCAGCAGAGCGCCATCATCTGGTCGACGCGGATGCGCGGCAGCGTCCAGCGCAGCCACACGACGACGTTCGACAGGACGATCGCCTTCAGCACGAACACCACCATCGAGACGGCGTTCCAGCCCCACCAGGCGGCGGCGGGGAGGATGCCGCTCCCGCGCAGCCCGTCGACGTACTCCGCCGAGACGAACGGGATCTGCCAGCCGCCGAGGAAGAGCGTCGTCGCGACCGCCGAGAGCACCCAGATGTTGCCCCACTCGGCGAGGAAGAAGAGCGCGAAGCGGAACCCGGAGTACTCGGAGAGGTAGCCCGCGACGAGCTCCGACTCGGCCTCGGGCAGGTCGAAGGGCGTGCGGTTCGCCTCGGCCAGCTGGCTCGTGAAGAGGATGAAGAAGGCGATGAAGGCGGCGGGGTTGCGGAAGACGAACCACTCCCAGGGGAGGCCGCCCTGCGCGCGGATGATGCCCTGCATCGAGAGCGTCCCCGCCATCGCGACCGGGATGAAGATCGCGACGCCGGCCGGGATCTCGTAGGAGATGACCTGCGCCGCCGAGCGCATGCCGCCGAAGAGCGCCCACTTCGAGTTCGACGACCAGCCGGAGATGAGGATGCCCACCACCACCAGCGCGGTGACGCTCGTGACGTAGAAGATGCCGACGTTCAGGTCCGCCACCACGAGCGAGTGCCCGAAGGGCAGCACGACGAAGGT
The DNA here is from genome assembly GCA_036395165.1 of Anaeromyxobacteraceae bacterium. Classification (GTDB taxonomy): domain Bacteria; phylum Myxococcota; class Myxococcia; order Myxococcales; family Anaeromyxobacteraceae; genus Anaeromyxobacter_A. The sequence continues at coordinate 21,977 of DASWDS010000405.1, forward strand.
GAGCGCGAACCCGACGAGCACGAAATAGGGCGCGGCGCGGAACAGGACCGAGTCGGCTTCCGCCGGGACGAGGTCCTCCTTGAGGAGGAGCTTGACGGCGTCCGCGATCCAGACGAAGAAGCCCGCGAACCCGGCCCGGTTCGGGCCGATGCGGCTCTGCATGCGGCCCGCGATGCGGCGCTCGTACCAGGAGATGACGCCCGAGAAGATGGCGCCGAAGTTCACCATGAGGAGCGCGAGGACCGCGAGCGCGCCGACGTAGGCGGCCGTGCGGTGGCCCTCGAGGCCCGCCGCGGCGAGCGCGGCGTCGATGGTGGCCGGCTGCAGGATGGGCGTGAGCAGCAGGATGAGGCCCAGGAGCAGGGCCGGGATCCCGACCGCCGCGGCCAGCGTCACGGCGACGATGACCTTGGGCGTGGACTTCGGCTGGTACGGGACGGGAGGCGTGTTGACGGGCATGGGAGAGCGCGGCTCCTAGCGATCGATTTCCGGCGCGACGACGTCGAGGCTCGCGATGAGCGCGACGAGGTCCGCCACCATCAGGCCGGGCGAGATGTCCTCGATGATGCCCATCGCCATGTAGCTGCCGGTGCGGGCGCGGACGCGGTACGCCTTGTCGGTGCCGTCGGAGACGACGTAGTAGGCCATCTCGCCGCGGGCCGACTCGACGCGCGAGAACGCCTCGCCCGCCTCCGGCTTGATCTTGCGCGGCACCTTGGCCATGAACTCGCCGTCCGGGATCGAGTCGAGCGCCTGCCGCACGATCTGCGACGACTGCTTCATCTCGAGCACGCGCACGTAGTAGCGGTCGAACGTGTCGCCGACGGTGCCCCGGGAGCCGCGGCCGACGGGCACCTCGAACTTGAAGTTCGGGTACGCGCCGTAGGGCACGTCGCGGCGCACGTCCCAGTCCATGCCGGAGCCGCGCAGGTTCGGGCCGACGAGGCCGTAGTCGACCGCCTGCTCCTTCGTGATGACCGCCACGTTGGCGAGCCGCTTGACGTAGATGGAGTTGAAGGAGAGCAGCCGGTCGAACTCGACGAGCATCGTGTCGAAGTGGTCGAGGAACGCGAGGACCTTGTCGCGCCAGCCGGCCGGCATGTCGAACGCGACGCCGCCGATGCGGTGGTAGTTGTAGGTGAGCCGCGCGCCGCAGAGCGCCTCGATGAGGTCGTTCACGCGCTCGCGCTCGCGGAGCGCGTGCACGAGCGGGGTCGAGGCGCCGATGTCGGTCGCCATCGTGCCGGTCGAGACGAGGTGGCTCGCGATGCGGCACAGCTCGCACGAGATGGCGCGCAGCCACTGGGCGCGCGGCGGGACCTCCACCTTGATGAGCTTCTCGACGGCGATCGCGTACCCCTCGTTGGCGAACATGGCCGCCACGTAGTCGATGCGATCGGTGTACGGCATGAAGCCGGGGTAGCCGGTGATCTCGCCGATCTTCTCGAGCGAGCGGTGCAGGTACCCGACGTCGGGCACGGCGCGCTTCATCACCTCGCCGTCGGTGTCGACGAGGAAGTTGATGACGCCGTGGGTGGAGGGGTGCTGCGGGCCGAAGTTGAGGAGCATCTCCTCGCCCGTGTTGCCGACCCGCCTCAGGATGAGCTTCTCCATCGCGGTTCCTCGCTAGGCCTTGGCCGCGGGCGGCGCGGGCGGGGTGGAAGGGGCGGGCGGCGCGGCGGCCGCCGGCGGCGGCGCGGGCCGCGGATTCTCGGCGCGATGCTTCTCGTCGAGGCGGCGCAGCTCGACGAGCGGGTTCTCGCGCTCGTTCGTGATGCCGTGGTATCCGCCGTGCTCTTGGTAGTCCTTGCGGAGCGGGAAGCCCTGCCAGTCGTCCGGGAGGAGCACGCGTCGCAGGTCGGGGTGGCCCGCGAAGACCACGCCGAACATGTCGTAGCACTCGCGCTCGAGCCAGTTGGCCGCCTTCCACACGCCGGTGACCGACGGCACCACCGGGTTCGCGCGGTCGGCCTCCACCTTGAGCACGATCCCGTGGCGGTGGCCGTACGAGAACAGGTGATAGACGACCTCGATCACGTTCCGCTTCGGCCAGTCGAGGCCGGTGAGGTCGTTGCAGTGGTCGAGCTCGAGGCCGGGCGCCGCCTTGAGGAAGCGCGCCACGTCCACGATCCGATCCGCCTTCACGACGGCGAACGGGTCGATCTTCGGCTCGGAGAGCGGGCCTACCGCGTCGCCGAACTCCGCCTTCAGCTTCTCGTGGATCTCGTTGACCGTCATCAGCTCTCTCGACCCTCCGATGTGAGACGAGGCGGGCGGCCCGCGTCGCGCGTGCACGCTCGCCCCGACTCGCTCGAATCCCGTGCTACGCGATACGTGAAATCTTCGCGTCCGCCGGCACGACGCGCCTCGTCTTGTCCTTCCACCGCTCGCGGCTGACGAGCTCCTGGAGCCGGAGGAACCCCTCGGTGAGCGCTTCCGGGCGGGGCGGGCAGCCCGGGACGTAGACGTCCACCGGGATGACCTTGTCGACACCCTTGCAGACCGAGTACGCGAGCTGGAAGAGGCCGCCGCAGTTGGCGCAGGAGCCCATCGAGATGACGTACTTCGGCTCCGCCATCTGGTCGTAGAGGAGCTTGCAGCGCTCGGCCATCTTGTAGGTGAGCGTGCCGGCCACGATCATGAAGTCGGACTGGCGCGGGCTCGCCCGGAAGACGGCGCCGAAGCGATCGAGGTCGGCGCGGGGGCCGCCCGTCTGCATGAGCTCGATGCCGCAGCAGGCGAGGCCGAAGAGCAGGTAATGGAGCGAGTTCGTGCGGGCGAGGTTGATGAGCTTGTCGAGCTGGCTCGTGTGGCTCATCAAGATGTCGCCGCCGAACCCGGCATCCATCGTGTCGCGCGAAGCCATTCGTTCATGCTCCTCATCTGTCCGCTGAGGACTAAACGCCCGAGACCCCTCGATTTCTTCCTAAAGGGGCGCTGCGTGAAAAGCGACGCTCAGGCCGCCTTGCGGCCGCCCGAGCCCTGCGCAGGCTGCTGCTCGACCTCCGCCAGCTTCTTCACCCACTCCAGGTCGCCATGGACCCACACCCAAACCAAGCCCACCACCAGGATGAGGGTGAAGAGGAGCAGCTCGCCGAGCGCCACCAGGCCTGCGGTGGGGCTCTGCGCCACCCACTCCTTGAAGACGGCGACGACCGGGAAGGTGAGGGCGATATCGACCTCGAAGATCACGAACACGAGGGCGATGAGGTAGAAGCGCGGGTTGAAGTTCATCCAAGCCGAGCCGATCGGCTTCTCGCCGCACTCGTAGATGGTCGATTTCGCCAGCTCGGGGTGGTTGGGGCGCAGCAGGCGCCCGGCCGTCAGCCCGACGAGGGCGAAGCCGACTGCCACCACGGCGAAAGCCAAGACGGCGCCAAATTGAAAGCCCATCGGAATGACTCCGGGGGGAAGAGCACTGATGAAGGGAAGTGCGCGAGCCGAATATCCCGCCCGGGATGCGATGTCAAGCGGGGGAATTCGTTTGACAATAAAGGCGCAGTAGAGGATGGAAGAGCACCCGCGCCCACGTTTGCCTCCTGCACGGAACAGGGAGACGAATGACCCCACTCCAGACGTACTTCCCGCTCGCCGTCGCCTTCATCGTGGCGGGCCTGCTCGCGGCGCTCCTGGTCGGTGCGGCGACGCTCCTCGGTCCGAGGCGCCCCAGCCGGGTGAAGTCGGGGCCGTTCGAGTGCGGCTCCGATCCCATCGGCAGCGCGCGAGAGCGCTTCGGAGTGAAGTTCTACATGATCGCCTTACTCTTCATCGTATTCGACGTCGAGGCGGTCTTCGTCTATCCCTGGGCGGTCCTGCTCAGGGAGCTCGGCTGGGCTGGCTACGTGGCGATGGCGTTCTTCGCCTTCACGCTCGTGGTCGGTCTCGCATACGTGTGGAAGAAGGGCGCGCTCGAGATGGAGAGCGAGTAGATGGCGACGGAACACGACATCATCCCGGGCATCACCACGCGTCGCGAGGATGCGACCGGGTTCTTCCAGAAGATGGTCTCGAAGGGCCTCGGCTGGGCCCGCAAGAACTCGCTCTGGCAATACCCCTTCGTGACCGCGTGCTGCGGTATGGAGTACATGAGCGTCTCGTCGGCGCGCTACGACATCGCGCGCTTCGGCGCCGAGGTGCCGCGCTTCTCGCCGCGCCAGGCCGACCTCCTGCTCGTCGTCGGGACCGTCAACTGCAAGCAGGCGCCCATCCTGAAGCGCGTCTACGAGCAGATGAGCGAGCCGAAGTGGGTGATCGCGTTCGGCGTGTGCGCCAGCTCGGGCGGCTTCTACGACAACTACGCCACCGTGCAGGGCATCGACCGCGTCATCCCGGTGGACATCTACATCCCCGGCTGCCCGCCGCGGCCGGAGCAGGTGCTCGACGGCCTCATGCTCCTGCAGCGCAAGATCCAGAACCAGCAGCACAAGCTCATCGACCGCAGCCCGCTCCCGGTCCTCGCGACCGAGGGCCAGGGCCGCTAGCACCGAGGCGCGCACCATGGCCAAGGCCATCCTGTCGGCGCTCGCCGGCCGTTTTCCCGGCGACGTCTACGAGCCATACGAGGGCGTGGGGGGAGACGACTGCGTCTTCGTCCGCAAGGACCAGATCGTCGAGGTCTGCCGGTTCCTCAAGACCGACCCGGCGATGGCGTTCAACATGGCGCCGTACATCACGGCGGTGGACTACCTCGGGCTCGAGCCGCGCTTCGAGGTCGTCTACCAGCTGCTCTCCACGACGAAGAACCACCGCGTGAGACTGCGCGTGAAGGTGCCGGAGAGCGATCTCGAGGTGCCGAGCGTCACGTCCGTCTGGCGCGGCGCCGACTGGTTCGAGCGGTACTGCTTCGACATGTACGGCATCCGCTTCCGGAACCACCCCGACATGCGGCGCCTCCTCATGTACGACGAGTTCGTCGGCCATCCGCTGCGGAAGGACTACCCGCTGCGGGGGCGGCAGCCCCTCGTCCAGGAGCGCGAGGTGAGCGACATCTACCGCGGCCCGGGCCCCGGCGGCCGGGACTAGAGCGAGGATCGATGGCGACCGAATACCAGGACTTGGGCGGGGCGGACCCGCAGGCGACGCCGGGTAGCCACGGCGCAGGGGAGCCGGCGCGCCCGTTCGAGGGACAGCGCGTGCCGGTCCGCTACGACGGGCCGCTCGACGCGCCGCTCACCGGCAAGCAGATGGTGGTGAACCTCGGACCGAGCCATCCCGCGATGCACGGCGTCACGCGGGCGGTGGTGGCGCTCGAGGGCGAGACGATCGTGAAGATGAAGCTGGACATCGGCTTCCTTCACCGCGGGTTCGAGAAGAGCTGCGAGAACATCACCTGGGGGCAGGTCTTCCCGTACACGGATCGGCTGAACTACGTCAGCTCGATCATGAACAACGTCGGGTTCGCGCTGGTCGTCGAGAAGCTGTGCAAGCTCGACATCCCGGTGCGGGCGAAGTACCTGCGCGTCGCCACGTCCGAGCTGCACCGCATCTGCGACCACCTGACGCTCGTCGCTGCCATGGGCCTCGAGCTCGGCGCGATGACCGTGTTCCTCTACGGCGTCGAGGCGCGCGACCTCATCTGGGACCGGCTCACCGAGATCTGCGGCGCGCGCCTCACCTCGAACTACGTGCGCGTCGGCGGCGTGGCGCGCGACGCGCCCGAGGGCTGGACGGAGAAGACGCTCGCGACGCTCGACCGCGTCGCCGAGCTGCGCGCCACCATCGAGGCGCTCCTCACCCGCAACCGCATCTTCATGGACCGGACGCAGGGGACGGGCGTCATCTCGCGCGAGGACGCGCTCGACTTCGGCTTCACCGGCCCGTGCCTGCGCGCGTCGGGCGAGCCGTACGACATCCGCAAGGCGGCGCCGTACCTCGTCTACGACCGCCTCGACTTCGACATCCCGGTCGGCTCGAAGGGCGACAACTTCAACCGCTACCTCATGCGCGTCGAGGAGATGCGCCAGTCCGACCGCATCGTGCGCCAGTGCTTCCAGCAGATGGAGCCGGGCGAGATCGTGCTCTCGGATTTCCGGTACGTGCTGCCCCCGAAGCCGCTCGTATACGGCACGATCGAGGGCGTGATGGCGCACTTCAAGCTCATCATGGAGGGCATCAAGGTGCCCGCCGGCGAGGCTTACAGCTACACCGAGGCGGCCAACGGTGAGCTCGGCTTCTACGCCGTGTCCGACGGGGGCGGGCGTCCCTACAAGCTCGGCCTGCGCGCGCCGGGCTGGCCCATGACGGCGGCGCTCCCGCACATGACGAAGGGAGCGCTGCTCGCCGACCTCGTCCCCACCTTCGACAGCATCAACATGATCGGCGGCGAGGTCGAGCAGTAGCCGCTGCTCGAGCCGCGAAGAGGATCCCGAGATGGCAGACGAGACCAAGCCCCCGGCTCCCGCCGCCGCGCCGCAGAGGCCGCCCGGCCCGCCCGCGCCGCCGCCGCCCAAGAACCCGGGCTTCGTGACCTGCACGATCGACGGCCGCGAGGTCGTCGTGAAGCCGGGCACGAACGTGGTCGAGGCCGCGAAGGCGGTGGGCGTCGAGGTCCCGTACTACTGCTACCACAAGCGGCTCTCCGTCGCGGCCAACTGCCGGATGTGCCTCGTCGAGATGTCGAACGCGCCCGGCGGGAAGCTCATGCCGGGCTGCCAGATGCCGGTCGCCGAGGGCATCACCATCAAGACGGACACGTCGCGCGTGAAGGACCAGCAGCGCGCGACGCTCGAGTTCCTGCTGCTCAACCACCCGGTCGACTGCGCCATCTGCGACCAGGCCGGCGAGTGCAAGCTGCAGGACTACTACATGAAGTACGACCAGAAGCCGTCGCGGCTCGACGTGCCGAAGGTCCAGAAGGCGAAGCGCGTCGAGCTCGGGCCGCTCGTGACGCTCGACCAGGAGCGCTGCATCCTCTGCACGCGCTGCGTTCGCTTCATGCGCGAGGTGGCGAAGCAGCCGCAGCTCGGCGTGGCCGAGCGAGGCAACGAGAGCTGCATCACCACCTTCCCCGGCCAGCCGCTCGACTCGAAGTACGCCGGCAACACCGTCGACATCTGCCCGGTGGGCGCGCTCACCTCGACCGACTTCCGCTTCCGCGGCCGCGTCTGGTTCATGTCCTCGGCGCGGAGCATCTGCACCGGCTGCGCCCGCGGCTGCAACACCTTCCTCGACTACCTCAAGGACACCACCTACCGGTACCGCCCCCGCGAGAACGAGGCGGTCAACCAGGAGTGGATGTGCGACGACGGGCGCCTCTCCTACAAGTACGTGAACACCGACCGCGTCCTCACTGCGCGTGAGGGCCGCGGCGCGGTCGGGCGCGACCTGCCCGTCTCCGCGGCGATCCAGGCCTCGGCGGCGGCCCTGAAGGCGCACGCGAGCGAGGGCACGCTGGCGGCGCTCTTCTCACCCGTCGCGTCGCTGGAGGACCTGCTCGTGGCGGCGCTCGTCGCCACCGAGGGTCTCGGGCTCGCCGAGGTCTACGTGGGCGGCCGGCCCGACGGGTGGCAGGACGAGCTGCTGAAGCGCGCCGACGAGAACCCGAACCGCCGCGGGCTCGAGCTCGTGGCGCAGGCGTTCGGGCTGCTCGTGAAGCCGTTCGCGGAGCTGACGCGCGCCATCGAGGCGGGCCGGGTGAAGGCGGTGTGGGCGGTGGGGGCGGAGATCCCCGACGCGCAGGCCGCGGCCACGTTCGGCCGGCTCGAGGCGCTCGTCTGCCAGGCCGTGAACCACGGCGTGGCCGCGAAGGAGGCGACGCTGCTCCTCCCGGCGGCCCCGCACTCCGAGACGGACGGCACCTTCGTCAACTTCGAGGGGCGCCCGCAGCGCTTCGAGCTCGCCTACTGGCCCCGCGGCGCCGCGAGCCCGCACTGGAAGCTGGCCGGCGAGCTCGGCAGGGCGCTCGGCCTCGCCTGGCGGTTCGCCGGCGCGCGCGAGGTGTGGACCGAGCTCGGGCCGAGGCTCGCCGACGTGCTCCCCGGGTTCGTCTGGGACAGCCTGCCTTCGACCGGCAAGCGGCGCGGCCTCGTGCCGCTCGCGGCCGGCACGGTGGACGGCCGGCTCCCGGGCTATCGCGAGCGCGTCCCGGAAGACCCGGCGGGCGACACCCGGATGGATCTGCTCAAGGTCTCTCGCTAGGAGGCGGCGTGCGGCGATTCCTCGGAATGGTGCTGTTCACGATCTGCGTCCCGGTGGCGCTGGTGCTCCTGTCCTACGGCGTGTATTGGGCCGTCGCCGGCGCGGAGCACCTCGCGACGTCGCTCGGCGCACCGCCGAGCTACGGCGCGGCGGTCGCGAACGTGCTCCTGCTCATGGGCGGCATCGTCATGACGACGGCGGCCGCGCTCACGGTCGGCGAGCGCAAGTGGTCGGCCATGATCCAGAACCGGATCGGCCCCAACCGCATCCGCCTCTTCGGGAAGTTCCCGGTGGGCGGCATCTTCTTCCTGCTCGCCGACGCGCTGAAGATGATCACGAAGGAGAACATCGAGCCCGACCGGCGGTCGCGCGTGCTGTACGAGCTCGCGCCGATGGCCGCCTTCGCGCCGTCGTTCGTGCTCTTCGCGGTGGTGCCGGTCGGACCGCCGGTGAGCATCCAGATCGCGGGCCTCGTCCACCGCGTGGGCCTCCAGGTCGCGACCATCGACGCGGGCCTGCTCTTCATCTTCGGCGCCGCGTCGCTCGCGGTGTACGGGACGGCGCTGGCGGGCTGGGCGTCGAACTCGAAGCTCGCCATGCTCGGCGGCGTCCGCGCCAGCTCGCAGATGATCAGCTACGAGGTGTCGCTCGGGCTCTCGCTCGTCGGCTCGATGATGGCGTACCAGTCGCTCCGCGTCGAGGAGATGGTGGTGGCGCAGGGGACGCTCCTCTGGGGCTTCCTCCCGTCGCTGGGCGTCTTCCTGCAGCCGGTCGGGCTGCTCGTCTTCTTCGCCTCCGCGTTCGCCGAGACGAAGCGGACGCCGTTCGACCTGCCGGAGGGCGAGAGCGAGATCGTCGGCTACTTCGTCGAGTACCCGGGCATGAAGTTCGGGATGATGTTCCTCGCGGAGTTCATCGAGGTGGTGGTGCTCGCCGCCGTCACCTCCGCCATCTTCTTCGGCGGGTGGCACCCCATCCTCTTCGAGGGCACCCTGCGCGAGGCGGTCGGCGAGGGCACCATCTGGTGGGCCGCCATCTGCGCGGGCGCGTTCCTCGCGAAGGTGCTGCTCCTCTGCTGGCTGCAGCTCGTCATCCGCTGGACCCTGCCGCGCTTCCGCTTCGACCAGGTCCAGAAGCTGTGCTGGAAGATCCTCCTGCCCGTGTCGCTCGCGAACGTCTTCCTCACCGGCGCGCTCATCCTCATCGATCCGTCGCTCGAGCTGCTCGCGGTGGTGGGCCTCGTCGAGATCGCCGCGATCGTCCTCATCACCGCCGCCGTGGCGCGCAAGGGCGAGTCCGCCGCGGCGGAGCCAGCCCACGCGCACGCCCACGCGGCGCCGGCTGGCCACTAGAGGAACAGAGATGCCCTACAAGCTCCAGGACACCCCCGCCGACCTGCGCGAGAGCATGTACTTCCCGGAGGTGATCCGGGGGGTCGGCATCATCATGAAGCAGTTCCTCCGGAACTTCTTCTTCGGGCGCGAGAAGAACCCGGACATCCTCGCCCGCGACCGCTCCCTGTCGCAGAACGCGACCATCCAGTACCCGGAGGAGCGCATCCCGTATCCGCCCGGATACCGCGGCCTCCACCGGCTCGTGCCGCGCGAGGACGGCCGCGCGCGCTGCGTCGCTTGCTACATGTGCGCGACCGTCTGCCCGGCGCAGTGCATCTACATCGAGGCGGGCGAGTACCCGGACGATCCCATCGAGAAGTACCCGGTGAAGTTCGTCATCGACGAGCTGCGCTGCGTGGTGTGCGGCTTCTGCGTCGAGGCGTGCCCGAAGGACGCGATACGGATGGACACGGGCGAGCACGCGCCGCCGTCCTACACGCGCGCGGCGCAGATCTGGGACGAGACCCGGCTCCTCCGCGGCGCCCCCGTCTCGTACCAGTACGACCCGTGGCTCCGGCGCGGCTCACCGTCCATTCCGCCCGAGAAGCTCGAGGAGATGCGCGCCCGGGCGAAGCCCTTCCCGGCCAACGCGACGGACGAGTACGCGCAGACGCCGGGCTTCTCCGTGCGCGCGCTCGCCGCCGAGGCGAAGGAGCTCGCGCAGGGCGCGCGCAAGTAGGCGACAGGGTCGCCCGTCCCGGGATCACCGGAGCTGCGCCAGGCCCCGCTAGGCGCCCGTCGCGGGGGTGGGCGCCGCGGTGACCTCGCGCTGCCGGAAGGGCGCGATGCGCTGCAGGAAGAAGAAGCCGGGCAAGGCCAGCGCGCAGGCGAGCGCGAAGAAGGCTGGATACCCCAGCCGCTGGACGAGGAAGCCGCTCGGGAGCCCCGCCGCCCAGCGACCCAGGCCGAAGAGGCTCGAGAGCAGCGCGAACTGCGTCGCGCTGTAGCGCTTGTCGCAGACGCGCAGCAGGAGCGCGCCCTGCGCGGCGCTCGCGAGGCCCTGCGCGCCGTACTCGCCGGCGATCGCGACGTAGGCCCAGGCTCGCGTCGCCGTCGAGATGGCGGGCAGCATGGCGCACGCGTGGACGTCGAGCGGGACGCCGCGCGACGACGCGGCCACGCTGTAGAGCAGGTTCGCGGCCGCCTGCAGGACGCCGAAGACCCAGAGCGCTCGGCCGAGGCCGATGCGCGTCATGGCGATCGCGCCGATGGCCGCCCCCGCGATGGTCGCCACCGTCCCGATGGTCTTCAGCGCGGCGCCCGCCTCCGCGTTGCTGAAGCAGAGGTCCTTGAAGAACGGGTTCACCATCGTCCCGCCCAGCGAGTCGCCGAACTTGTAGAACACCATGAAGAGCGCGATCGCGACGGCGTCCTCGCGCTGGAAGTAGGTGCGGATGGGCTCGACCACGGCGGAGAGGAGCGAGCGCGGCGCCGGCGCCGGCCGGCGCGGCTCGTCGGCGGCGAGGGTGAGGCCGGTGAGGAGCACGAACGCCGCGCCGATGACGGCGAAGAGCACCGGCCAGGGGAGCCAGCTCGACGCGGACACGGCGAAGGCGCCCGCGAGCAGCATCCCGATCCGGTAGTACAGGATCTTGAGCCCGGAGACGGGCCCCTGCTCCGCCGGCTCGAGCGCCTCGACGCAGTAGGCGTCGTAGGCGATGTCCTGCGTCGCCGAGACGAAGGCGATCAGCATCGCGAGCAGGCCGATGAGGAGGGGGGTCGAGGCGGGGCGCGCGGCCGCGGGCGTCGAGAGGAGCTTCCACGCCACCACCGCGAAGAGGGCGAACGCGGCGGCGAGCCCGAGCTGCGTGATGACGACCCAGCTCCGGCGGCGGCCGGGCCAGCGCAGGGCGTAGCGGTCCACGAGCGGCGACCACAGGAACTTGATCGTCCAGGGCAGCGACACGCCCGAGAGGAGGCCGATGGTGGCCTTGGGGATCGAGAGGTCGACGAGGAAGAACTGGAGCGTGACCCAGATGAACCCGAGCGGCATGCCCGAGGAGACGGACAGCGCCGACAGGATCTGGATGCGCTTCGAGCGGAGGTGGACCTTTTCCAACCGCCCGAGATTAGGCGGGAGGTCGCCTCGCCACAAGCTCTTGCGCTCGCCTGCCCGGGCCGCTACCCCACCGGCCTCACCGCTCGCGCGAAGGCGTCGGCCCCGAGCGCGTTCAGCACCTCGCCGCGCCGCACCCATCCGCGCCGTGCCGTCGCCGCGGCGTAGCGCAGGAACCCGAGCGCCGCCGTCGAGTGCGCGTCCACCGAGAGGACGACCGGGATCCCGCGCTCCCTCGCCATCCGGAGGAAGCGCGGCTCGAGCTCGAGGCGCTTCGGGTCCCCGTTCACCTCGACGGCGCCTCGCGACGCCGCGAGCGCGTCGAGCACCTCCTCCATCCGGCACGCGAAGGGCTCGCGCTCCAGCAGGAGGCGGCCGCGCGCGTGGCCCCAGATCTTGAACACCGGCAGCCGCATGGCGCGCACGAGGCGGCGCGTCATCTCCTCCTCGTCCATCTTGAAGCGCGAGTGCACGCTCGCCACGATGACGTCGAGCTGCTCCAGGACGTCGTCCGGGAAGTCGAGCGCGCCGTCCTCCGTGATGTCCGACTCGGTGCCGCGCAGGAGCCGCACGCTCACGCGCTCCTGCACCCGCGCGATCTCGTCCCACTGCTGCTTCAGGCGATCGACGGTGAGGCCGCCCGCGTAGTGCGCCGACGGCGAGTGGTCGGTGACCGTCAGGTACTCCATCCCGAGCGCCTCGGCCGCGAGCGCCATCTCCTCCAGCGTGGCCCGCCCGTCCGACCAGCGCGTGTGGCAGTGCACGAACCCGCGCACGTCCTCCACGCGGACGAGGTCGTGCGGCAGCGTCCCCGCCAGCGCCGCCTCGATCTCGCCCTCGTCCTCGCGCAGCTCGGGCGGGATGAAGGGCAGCCCGAGCAGCGCGTAGAGCGCCTCCTCCGAGGCGACCTCGACCTTCCCCCCGCCGTCGAGGCGCGCGAGCCCGTACTCGGACAGGCTGTAGCCGCGGTCCCGAGCGAGGCCGCGCAGCTTCACGTGGTGCGCCTTCGAGCCCGTGAGGTGGTGGAGGGCCGTGGCGTGGTCGCCGGGCGCGACGACCCGCAGGTCCACCTGGACGCCGCTCGCGAGCCGGACGCTCGTCTTCGTGCCGCCCTGCGCCAGCACCTCCGTCGCGAGCGGAAAGGCCGCGAGCCGCGCGCCCACCTCGTCGGGGCGCGCGGTCGAGGCCACGAGGTCCACGTCGGCGACGGTCTCCTTCATGCGGCGCGCCGAGCCGGCGACGTCGATGCGCTCGACCGGGTCGCCGTGGAGGTGGCGCACCACCCGCTCCGCGAGATCGAGGGCGTCCGGGAGCAGGATGCGCGTCTGCCGCGTCGCGAGGCGCCCCAGGCTCTCGAGGATCCGCTGCTCCGTCCGCTCGCCGAAGCCCTTCACCGCTCGCACGCGACCTGCGCGGCAGGCGGCTTCCAGCTCGGCGAGCGAGCTCACCCCGAGCGACGCGTGCAGGGCCGCGATCTTCTTCGGCCCCAGGTCGGGCACCTGGATGAGCTCCAGGATCCCCTTCGGCAGCTCCGTCCGGAGCCGCTCGAGCAGGTCGGTGCGGCCGTCGCGGTGCAGCTCGCCGATCTTCTTCGCGAGCGCCTCGCCGATGCCGCGCAGCTCGCCGAGCCGGCCCGAGGCGAGCAGGGTGGGGAGGTCCTCCGGCGCGTCCTCCAGGGCGCGCGCGCCGGTCTCGTACGCCCGAACCTTGAACGGGTTCTCGCCCTTCAGCTCCAGGAGCATGCCGATCTCGCGCAGGGCCCGCGCGACGGCGAACTTGTCGAGCATCGCCGGAGCTATATACCCTCGGGTCCGACATGACGCCCTCCCGCCGCTCCGTCCAGGCCGCGCTCGCGGCCGCCGCCCTCGCCGCCGCCTGCGGCGCGCCCAAGCAGTCGTGGCACGAGGCGGTGCAGCCCGAGGTCTTCGTGGAGGTGCTGCCGCGCAGCGCGGCGCTCTCCGTCGACGGGACGCCGCTCGGCAACGGCGCGCGGGCCGTGCCCGTGCCCGATCCCGCGCACCGCTACCTCTTCTCCGCGTCCGCCCAGGGCTTCGCCACCGCCGGGCGCGCCGGCGAGGGGGCGCGGCTCGCGGGCGCCCGCATCGGCCTCGTCCTGCGCCCCGCCGGCTTCGGTGAGGCGCGGCGCCTCGAGCTCGACGAGCCGGCCGGGCTCGCCGCGGCTGCCGCGCTGCTGGCGCGCGGCGGGCAGCACCAGGCGGCGCTCGAGTACGCGGAGCGCGCCGTCGAGCTCGCCCCGGACGCGCCGCTGGGCCACCGCGTGGCGGGCGACGCCGCGCTCGCCCTCGGCCGCCGCAGGCGCGCCGTCCACGAGTACAGCGCGTACCTCCAGCTCGCCCCCGACGCAGCCGACCGCGACGCGGTCGAGCGGCGCGTCGAGGAGCTGCGGGGCGATCTCGTCATCCCGGGCAGGGACCCGTAGCGGAGGTTCACCATGGGTCATCAGGAGCACAAGCGCGAGGGGCCGCCGATCGTCCGCCTGGCGGTCGTGACGGCGTCGGACTCGCGCGGCGAGGCGGAGGACGCGAGCGGAGGATGGCTGCGGAGCGCCGCGGCGGCGGCGGGCCACCCGGTGGTCGCCTACCGCGTCGTGAAGGACGAGCCCGACGCGATCCGCGCCGCGCTCGCCGAGGCGCTCGCCGCCGGCGCGCAGGCGGTGCTCGTCAACGGCGGGACGGGCATCGCCGGGCGCGACCGCACCTACGAGGCGGTCGCCGGGCTCCTCGAGAAGCGGCTGGATGGCTTCGGCGAGCTCTTCCGCATGCTGTCGTTCGCCGAGATCGGCAGCGCCGCGATGATGTCGCGCGCCGTCGGCGGCGTGTGGCGGGGCGCCGCGGTGTTCTCCATGCCAGGCTCGACGGCGGCGGTGCGGCTCGCGTGGGAGAAGCTCATCGCGCCCGAG
>DASWDS010000406.1:0-1952 GCA_036395165.1 Anaeromyxobacteraceae bacterium
CGGGATCCTCGGGTGCGCCATCGCGCACGATCACGGCGTCGCGGAGGCCGCGCCTCCGCCGGTGGACCCGAAGCTGCCGCCGGCGCCTCCTCTGCCTCCCGACGCTGGGGTGGCGCTCGATCCGCCGCCGTTCCGCCACGACCAAGGCGTCGCGGAGGCCGCGCCTCCACCACTCGACCGGTTCCGGCACGACCAGGGTGTCGCCGAGGCCGCGCCTCCCCCGCTCGACCGGTTCCGTCGCGCGCCGGTGACCAGGCCGCTCACCGTCGAGACCATCCCGCCCGTCCCGCTCTCCCTGGGCGGGCACCAGGTCGCGCAGCCGTTCGTGGTCCGGCCGTGGGCGTGGCTCGCCGTCGGCGACGGGAAGGGGCCGCAGCCGATCGCCGCGAGGATCCGGCTCCTCCCCACGAACGCGGCGAGCGCGACCCTCACGGTCGAGTCGGACCGCCCGCTCACGGTGCGGCACGGAGATGCGTCCTGGACCACACCGGCGCAGGTCGTCCTGCGCACCGGCTCGCCCGCGGCGCAGGTGGTCGCGCTGGAGGATCCGGCCACGGGCGCTCGCGTCGAGGTGCGCATCGCGCCCGCGCCGTGAGCGGGCCCGGGCGACCAGGCCGCGGGGGACGGCCACCTCCTCGCAAAGCCCGATCACCTCGGGCGAGCCGCCTCCCGTCGCCTCAGCGCAGGCCCTGGCGGTCGCCGTGCACCGACGCGAGGAGCGCGTCAGGGGCGCCGGCTTCGCGATGTGGGCACGCGAGCGCGCTCTTCGCCGCGCGCTCGACGCGATCCCGGTCGTCCGGGTGGATCGCCGATCCGTCCTCGCCGATGCAGTGGTGCTCCACGGTGACCGAGGTCTCCCCGATGAGCTCCGCCGCGTGCCCGTGGGCGTAAGAAAGTCTTTCGCGCGTCCCGACGCGCCGCTCGGCCCTGAACAGGCCAGACACGCCCGCCTGCCCGCCAGCAGCGCCGTCCTTCGCTTGACCACACGACGGCTCGGAACGGCCCGCGCCGCCCGACCGTCAGCGAGGGTACCGGTCGCCCTCGTACAGCACCTCGAGGAAGGTGCAGGAACGGCGTGCGAGCATCGCCCGGACGCAGCGGAGGTAACACGACGGCCCCCACAGGCGAATGATGGTGAGGGAGTGACGGATCACGTCGCGCCCGGTGATGACGCCCCGCATCCCTGTCGCTTCTTCCGCCACGTGGGCTCCCGCCTGCATTCATAGCGCTCCTCCGGGGCGGCGGCCTCGTCCTGCGCCGAGCGTGCGGCCCTGAGGGGGTGAGCCCGGCCGCGCCGGCGCGGGTGCGCTAACCTTGGGCGTGGCCGAGCTGCCGCGCGATCCGTCGGAGCACGTGTTCGAGCTCACCGGCTGCTTCGGCGTGCGCCTCGACGAGACGCACCAGCCGGAGCTGCAGGAGTTCTACGAGCAGTGCCGCGAGTACTTCGAGCTCGTCACCGGCGAACCGCCGGGGCCGGACGAGGCGGAGGACCTCCTCCGCAGCGTGCCGCGCGGGAAGGCCCTCCAGGACAAGTTCGTGATCGGGTTCTTCGACGCCCCGGGTCACATGGTCGGGGTCCTCGACGTGATCCGGAACTATCCACGCGACGGCGAGTGGTACATCGGCCAGCTCCTGTTCGGCCCATCCTCGCGCGGCCGTCGCCTCGGCGAGCGCGTGCACAAGCGGCTCGAGGAGTGGGTGCGCGCGGAGGGCGGGACGGCGCTCCACCTCATCGTGCAGGAGCAGAACCCGGACGCGATGCGCTTCTGGCAACGCATGGGGTTCGACGTGCGCGGGATGGGGAAGCAGATGCTGAAGAAGCGCGAGCAGCCGTTCATCCGAATGACGCGCGAGCTGGCGCCCGCGCCCGAGCCGACCGGCACCTTCATCCAGAGCTGGCTCGCCGCGTGGCGGCGCTCGCGCACGCCGCGGGCGCCCTGACGAGGATCGAC
>DASWDS010000407.1:0-4712 GCA_036395165.1 Anaeromyxobacteraceae bacterium
TTGCCGAGCCCGAACAGGTTCGCAGCGACGTTCATCACCATGGCTCCCATCGCCGGGTGCTCGGGAGGCACCTCCGGGAAGAGTCGCCGCAGGAGGGGCCGAGCGGCGCGCGCGAGTATTCGGACGAGCCCTGCCTCCTCCGCCACCTTCATGAGCCCGAGCCAGAGCGTCATGATGCCGACGAGGCCGATCGACAGCGTCACCGCGGTCTGCGCAGAGGTTGCGATGGCGGGCGTGAGGGCGCCCATCTTGCCGCCCAGCGCGGCCGCCACGACGGACGTGGCGACGAGCAGGACCCAGATGAAGCTCATCCGCGAATTCTCGGGGGCGCCGACGGCGAAGGCGAGTTTTTGATAGACAAGGAACCGATGCCGACGCCCTCTCGATTGATCGCGCTCGTCGCCGTCTCGATCGCCGTCTCGAGCGCCGCCGACACGGCGCCGCCGCCGGCGCCGGCCCGCGCTCCGCTCGCGAGCGTGCTCGACGTCGCGCGGCCGAAGACGCCCGAGTGGTTCGGCGTCTACCTCATGGGGAAGAAGGCCGGTTACTCGAAGCAGTGGGTCGGCGTCGAGGTGCGCGGCGGGAAGCGCGTCCTCGTCGCGCGCAGCGAGTCCACGATCTCGGCGGTGCTCGGCACGCGCGCGGTGAAGCGGGCGCAGGAGGACGAGAAGCTCTACGAGCCGCGCGCGGAGGGGCGACTCGTCGCCTTCTCCAGCCGGCGCGCGGGCGACGGTGGGGATCGCACGGTCGAGGGACGCTGCACGCCCGAGGGGTGCACGGCGCTCCTCGTCGCAGAGGGACAGCGCGAGGAGCGCAAGCTCCCGCCCGTCGCCGAGACGGCGGAGCAAGCCGACCCCATGCGGCTCGCGCTCGCGCGGCGCGGCACCGTGCGCGGGGAGCAGCTCGACCTCGAAGCCCTCCGCGTGAAGCAGATGGAGGATCGGTACGTCGGGACCGAGCGCGTGGCGGGCGGCGGCGTCGAGACCGTGCTCAGTGTGGTCGAGGAGCTCGAGGTGGGCGACCGCGTCGCGGCGCGCGTCTCGATCGCGCCCGACGGACGCCTGGTGGAGCTGCGCCTCGGCCAAGGCATCGTCGCGAAGGCCGAGGCGGAGGACACCGCGAAGCGCCTCGACAAGGTGGATCTGTTCGGGATGACCCGCGTGAACGTGCCGGCGCCGCTGCCGCGAACGGTGCCGGGCAGCGTCGTCTTTCGCCTTCGGGGCGTCCCGAAGGAGTTCCAGGCGCCCGACGCGCGGCAGGCCTGGGCGAGCGGGCCGGACGCGACAGTCGTCCTCACGGTCGCGGCGCGGCCGCCCGCGTCGGCGGACCCGCGGCGCGACGCGCCGCGCGCGCACGGGATGCCGAAGGGGCTCGAGGACCTGCTCCAGGCGACGCCCGAGGTGGACGCGGACGCCCCGCAGATCCGGAAGCTCTCGCGCGAGGTGGTGGGCGACACGCGCGGCGTCTACGCAGCGAGCGTGAAGCTCGCGCACTTCGTCTTCGAGCGGCTCGAGAAGGCGTACGGCGTGTCGCGCGACCGCGCCACCGAGGTGCTCGCGCTCGGGAAGGGCGACTGCACGGAGCACGCGCTCCTCTTCACAGCGCTTGCCCGTGCCGCCGGCATCCCGGCGCGGCAGGTGCACGGCCTCGTCTACGCGCGCTACGACGACGGCGTGCCGGCGCTCTACTGGCATGCGTGGGTGGAGGTGAAGAGCGGGGACGAGTGGATCGCGCTCGACCCCACCTTCGACCAGCCGGTCGCGGACCCCACGCACATCGCGCTCGGCCGCGGCACCCAGGTGGACACCGTCGCGCTCCTGGGGGTCCTCCAGGTCGTGAGCGCCGAGGCACGGCCGGCGGGTTGAGCACGCGGGTGAGATTGACGCCGGCGCCCCGAGCCGCTGTGATGGCGCCCCACCTCGGCAAGGAGAGGGCCCCATGACCGGCCTCGATCACGTCGCCATCCTGGTCTCCGATCTCGACGCAGCCATCCGGCTCTACCGCGACGTCTACGGGCTCGAGCTGGCGGAAGTGGAGGAGGTCCCGACGGAGAAGGTGCGGGTCGCCATCTTCGGCCACGGTGCCGGGAGAATCGAGCTCGTCTCGCCGACGGGTCCGGACAGCCCCATGGCGAAGGCGATCGAGCGCCGCGGCGAGGGGCTCCACCACGTCTGCCTCGAGGTGCCCGACATCGCGAAGGCGATGGCCGCGCTCAAGGCCAGCGGCGCGCCGCTGCTCGACGAGACGCCGCGGCGCGGGGCCGGTGGCGCGCAGGTCGCCTTCGTCCACCCGAAGGGAAGCCGGGGCGTCCTCGTCGAGCTCCGGCAAGGCGCGGCTTCCGACCATCCCTGAGAATCCTTGACCGCCGCGCGCGGCGCGTGCTTAAAGAGCCGGAATTTCAGCGAGAGAGCGCCTGCCCGGCGCTCCGCCTCAGGGGTCCCTATGTCCCGGCTGCTCGCCGCGCTCCTCGCGGTATCGATCCTCCTGCCGGCCGGCGCCCGCGCGCAGGCCACGGCGGCGCCGGCGAAGAAGGACTCGCCCGCCTCGCAGCCCGCGAAGTCCGCCGCGATCGCGCAGGCGCAGCAGCCCTCCAGCGCCGGAGCGCCCGCGAGCACCCCGCCCGCCGCGGCGCCCGGCGCGGCCACGCTCGACCCGGCCACGCGCGACCTCGTTCGCCGCGAGGTGGAGAAGGCGAAGGAGGAGATGCGGGACGAGATGCGCGCCGAGATCCAGGGCGCGCAGTCCGCACGCGAGTTCATGGAGACGACGGCCGCGGGCGAGCGGCCGAAGCTCGACTTCCTCCAGCTGAACGGTTACCTGCGCGTCCGCGGCGACCTCTTCGACAACCTCGACCTCCATCGCTCCGCCGATCCGTCCGGCTACTACCTCTTCCCGCGCCCGCTCCGCGACGCCGACAACCGCGGCACGCTCACGAGCGCGAACATGCGCTTCCGGCTCGAGCCGACCCTCAACGTCTCGGAGCAGGTCCGCGTCCTCGCGCAAATCGACATGCTGGACAACATCGTCCTCGGCTCGACGCCCCAGGGGCTCTTCGCGCACAGCGAGGCCGTGGCGTCGCCGTTCGACGCGCGCACCCAGGTGCCGCCCGCGAACGGCGTCAACGCGGACCGCAACGCGATCGAGGTGAAGCGCGCCTGGGCCGAGGTGCAGACGCCCGTCGGCCTCCTCTCCTTCGGGCGCATGCCGTCGTCGTGGGGGCTCGGGATCCTCTCGCACGCGGGGAGCGGTATCGACGACGACCTCGGCGACAGCGTGGACCGCCTCCAGTTCGCGCTCACGCCGCTCAAGACCCCGCTCGGCCAGCTCGTGCTCGTCCCGATGTACGAGATCGTCGCGACCGGCGTCACCTCGCAGGACCTCCGCACCGGGCGCGGCCTCGGCCAGCCGTTCGACCGCGATCCCGCCGACGACGCGAAGGCAATCGGCCTCAAGGTCGTGCGGATGGACACGGACGAGGAGGTGAAGCGGAAGCTCGAGCGCGACGAGGCGAGCGTGTCGTTCGGCGCCTGGTACATGTACAAGTCGCAGACCTACGAGTTCCCGCAGTGGGTGAACGGCGGCGCGACGCCGACGGGCTCGACGACCGCGCCCGCCTCGAACCCAACCTCGCCGCCCTCGACGGGCCAGTCGAACGACGCGAGCAACGACCCCGTGGGCTCCGCGGTCCGGCGCGACGCGTATGCGCACACGCTCGACCTGTGGGGCCGCTATCAGTCGCGGCGCTTCCGCTTCGAGGCCGAGATCGCCGGCCTGTACGGCCAGATCGGGAACGCCTCGATCGATCCCACCGGAGCGGGCATCGGGCCGGTGCTCCTGCGCCAGTTCGGCGGCGCGGCCCAGGCCGGCTGGAAGCTCGCGGACGGCAAGTTCACGCTCGGGGGGGAGGTCGGGTTCGCGAGCGGCGACTCGAACCCCGGCTTCGGCAACCGCCCAGGCCGCGGCTGCACGAACGTTCTCGATTCGCAGACCGGCCAGACCCGCGTGGTCTGTAGCTCGCCGCAGGTGAACCCGGGGGACATCGACGGCCCCCAGTTCGCCAAGGGCGACAACGTCCTCGACATCCGGAACTTCCGGTTCAACCCGGCCTACCGGGTCGACCTCATCCTCTGGCGCGAGATCCTTCAGGGCGTGACCGACGCCTTCTACGTGAAACCGACGGCGCGCTACGAGCTCATCGAGGGGCTCGCGGCGCAGGCCTCGCTCGTGTACTCGCAGGCGATGTACGCCAGCTCGACGCCGTCGATCGTCCACAAGCCGCTCGGCATCGAGCTCGACGTCGGCCTCTCGTACCAGTCGGACGACGGGTTCATCGCGTTCGCGAATTACGGCCTCCTGCAGCCGCTCGACGGGCTCGGATACGCGCCCAACGCGAACACGCTCGGCCGCGACACCACCCGCGCGCACGCCATCCGTACCGGCCTTGCCGTGAAGTTCTGACGCGCTGATCGCTCCGGCCGCCGGTTGCGTGGCCGCCGCTCACATTGACGGCACCCCGGTGGTTGACGGCACCCGGTACCGTCCCGCGCCGGGACAGCGCGCTCGTAGGCGAGCGTCGGACGCTTGCGGCACTCGCGCGCCTGGGCGTGCCGCGCCTGGACGCGTTGGACGGGTTGGACGTGCCGGTTGGACGTGCCGGGTTGGACGTGCCGGGTTGGACGTGCCGGGTTGGACGTGCCGGGTTGGACGTGCCG
>DASWDS010000408.1:0-7762 GCA_036395165.1 Anaeromyxobacteraceae bacterium
TGCCGCCTGCGGCAGCGCACGGGACCCGGCCAGCAGGGAGGGGCCCCGACGAGCTTTGCTCGGCGGGGAGGGGCGCAGCCCCTTGCGAAATGGCTAAACGAGGGCGCGATTCGCGAACGCGAATCGCGAACCCTCGTTTAGGACCTGGCCGGCGCGATCCAGTACAGCATCACGTACACCGCCACCCCGGTGAGCGACACGTACATCCACACCGGGAACGTGACGCGCGCGATCCGGCGGTGCTCGACGTAGCGCGCGCCGAGCGAGAGCTGGAGCGTCCGGAGCGCGAGCGGCAGCGTGAGCGCGGCGAGCACGGTGTGGCTCGCCAGGATGGCCAGGTAGACGATCCGGAGCGCGCCGCCGGCGGGGAAGCGGTGCGTGCCGGTGAGCGCGATGCGCGTGAAGTAGCCCGCCAGGAAGAGCACCGAGCTGCCGCAGGCGCCGAGCATGAGCGCGCGGTGGAGCTCGCGGCGGCCCGCGCGGATGGCGCGCCAGCCGAGGAAGAGGAGCGTCGCGCTCGTGGCGTTGAGCGCCGCGTTCACGGTCGGCAGGGCGCTCGCGAGCGTCACCGGCGCCTCCGCGCCGCGACGACCGCGAGGCCGAGCGCCAGGACCGCGAAGACGACGAGGACCGCCACATCGCGCGCGGCGGAGCCCGGGAGCGCCCCGGGCGCGAGCGGCCCCGCGAGCGCGCGGCGCGCCGCCGACACGCCGTACGCGACCGGGTTCGCGCGCATGACGGCGGCGAACCCCGGATGGTCGGCGCTCGGCGGGAACATCGCGCCCGACACCACCCACAGCGGCACGAGCAGCGTCATCTGGATGGCGTGGTACCCCTGCACGTTGTCGACCGTCCAGGCGACCGCGAAGCCGAGCGCGGCGAGGCCGACCGCGGTGAGCCCGAGCGCCGCGACGAGCAGCGGCCAGCTCACCGACCCGAGGGGGAACCCCGCGGCCGGCGCGAGGACGAGGAAGAGCGCCGCCTGCGAGAGCGCCACCGACGCGGAGCCGAGCGCCTTCCCGACGACGAGCGCGCCGCGCGACCCCGGCCCGGCCAGCACCGCCTGGAGGAAGCCCTGGTGCCGGTCCTCGATGACGGACACGGTCGTGAAGATGGCCGCGAAGAGCACGACCATGAGCACGACCCCCGGGTAGAAGAACTCGAGGTAGCCGACGCTCGCGCCCGGCATGCGGAAGGTGGCCGCCATGCCCGAGCCGATGACGAGCCAGAAGATGATGGGCTGTCCGAGCGCCCCGGCGAGCCGCGACGGTTGGCGGAAGAAGCGCACGAGGTCGCGCCACCACAGCACGCGCGCGGTCGCCAGGTCGTAGGCGAGCGCGCTCATGCCTCGCGCTCCAGCTCCTCGCCCGTGATGGCGAGGAACGCGTCGGCGAGCGTCGGCCGGCGGATCGAGACCGAGCGGAAGCGCCCGGGCGGGAACGCCTCGACGAGGCGCGGCACGAGCTCGTGCCCGCGCTCGCGCTCGAGGTGGACCGCGCGCGCGCCCGCCCGCGCCGGGACGCCGAAGCGCGCCGCGAGCTCGGCGGCGAGCGGGGCGGGGTCGTCCGCCTCGACCGTCACCACGTCGCCGGCGACGCGCGAGCGCAGCGCCTCGGGCGTGCCGGTCGCGACGACGCGGCCCGCGGCCAGCACCGCCAGCCTGTCGCACGCCTCGGCCTCGTCGGGCCGGTGCGTGGTGAGGAGCACGGTGAGCCCCTCGTCGCGGCGGAGCGCGTGGAGCGCCTCCCACGTCTGCCGGAACGCGGCCGCGTCGAGCCCGGCGGTCGGCTCGTCCATGAGCAGGATGGCGGGGCGGTGGACGAGGGCGCGCGCGAGCTCGAGGCGCCGCCGCATCCCGCCCGAGAGCTTCCCCGCGGCGTCGCGGGCGCGGTCGGCGAGCCCGGCAGCCGAGAGCAGGGCGGCCGCGCGCGCCCTCGCCTCGCGCCGCGGGAGGCCGAAGAGCTGGCCGCCCAGCACGAGGTTCTCCTCCGCCGAGAGCTTCGCGTCGAGGCTCGGGGCCTGGAACACGACCCCCATCCGAGCGCGCAGGGTCCGAGCGCCCGGGAGCACCTCCTCGCCGTCGAGGAGGAGCTTGCCAGCGCCCGCCGGCAAGAGGCCCGCCAGGATGGAGAAGAGCGTGCTCTTCCCGGCGCCGTTCGCGCCGAGGAGGCCGACGATCTCGCCCGGCGCGACGTCGAACGACACATCGCGCAGCACCTCGCGCTCGCGGTAGCGGAAGGCGAGCCCGCGGAGGGCGAGGCGGGGCTGGCGCGGGACCATCGACAGGTCTCGTCCCTCGACCGCCCCCTGCTGCGCCGGCACGCGCTCGGGTCGGACGGGCAGCATGGCTCAGCGCGCGCTCACGAGCAGCGCCGCGAACAGGACCGTCAGGTAGACGAGCGTGAGGAGGAAGAACTTCCGCGCCCAGTGGTTCGCGGGGCCGCGGTGCCACAGCCCCGAGAGCGCGTACGCCGAGAGCCCCGTTCCGAGCAGCGCCGCCGTGACCGCGTACAGGGAGCCGGCCAGCCCGAGCGGCAGGAGCGCGAGCGACACGGGCACGAGCGCGAGGCTCGTCGCCGCGGCCCACGCCTTGGTGGCGCGGTCGCCGTGGACGACCGCGAACACGCGCAGGCCGCCGCGGGCGTAGTCGTCCTTGAGGTAGATCGAGATGGCGAGGAAGTGCGGGAGCTGCCAGCAGAAGAGGAGGGCGAAGAGCGCGAGCCCACCCGCGTCGAGGCGCCCGGTGGCGGTGGTCCAGCCCATGAGCGGCGGGATGGCGCCCGGGACGGCGCCGACGAAGAGCGCGAGCGAGCTCCGTTGCTTGAGCGGCGTGTACAGCACGACGTAGGTGAAGAGCGCGAGGGAGGCCAGCGTCGCGGTGAGCCCGTTCGTGAACCACGCCAGGGCCGGGAGCGCCACCGCGGGCAGGCCCAGCCCGACCGCCACCGCCACCCATGGCTCGAGCCGGCCGGCCGGGAGCGGGCGGTCGCGCGTCCGGCGCATGAGCGCGTCCACGTCACGCTCGAGGAGGTTGTTGAGCGCGTTGGCCGCGCCCACGACGAGCGCCGTGCCGGCGAGGAGCACCGCGGACGAGAGCCCGTCGCGGCGGCCCGGCGCGAGCCAGAGGCCGCCCGCCGTGGTGCAGAGGACGAGGAGCGCGAGGCGAGGCTTGGCGAGCGCCACGACGTCGCGCGCCACCGCGAGCGGGGGGCGGGCGCGGACGGCGGCGGTGGCGGCGAGGGGCAAGGGCGCGTGCATGGGCTCACCCCGCCGCAGGCGCGAGGCCAGGCACCGCACCGCGGCGCGCCGTCGCGTCGGAGGCGCGCTGGCCCCCGAGCGAGAGGAAGAGCGCGAGCAGGTCCGCGAGGAGGAGCGCGCCCGTGGCGAGGTGGAGGCTCACGACGGAGATGGAGATGTACGTCGCCACAGTGAGGAGACCGAGCGCGAGCTGCGCGACGACGAGCACGGGCGCCGCGAGCGCCAGCACCGCCCGCACGCCGTGGCGGGCGCGGAGCGCGTCGCGCGCCGGCCGCACGGCCGCGAACGTGACGAGCACGCCCAGCGCGACGCCGGCGAGCCGGTGCGCCATGTTGAGCTGCCCGGGGCCGGGCGGCGGCCAGAGCGCGCCCTCGCACAGGGCGCCGGCGCCGCACGCCATCGCGGCGCCGGTATGGCGCACGAACGCGCCGAGGACGATCTGGAGATAGGTGGCGAGCGCGGCGGCGCCGACGAGCCCGCGCGGCGCGGGGTCCGCGCGCGGGAGCTCCATCGGGCGCAGCCGATGGGCGAGGTAGATGACCGTCGAGAAGAAGCCCATCGACGTCGCGAGGTGCGCGGCCGAGACGAGGAGCGGGAGCTTGTAGATGACGGTGAGCCCGCCCAGCGTCGCCTGGACGAGGACGAGCCCGACGGCGAGCACCGACAGCGCCCGCACCGTCCGCTCGCGCCGGCGCCGGAAGACGAGCACGGCCATGAGCCCCGTGAGCACCGCGACGGTGCCAGCCACGAGACGGTGGCCATGCTCGAAGAAGACGCCGCCCTCCATCCGCGGGAAGAGCTGGCCGTAACAGAGCGGCCAATCGGGGCAGGCGAGCGACGAGCCGGTCGCGTGGACGAGTCCGCCGATGACGAGCAGGACGAAGGTGGACGAGGCCGTGGCGACGGCGAACCGGTATTCGCGCATGGTAACAGCTCGTTTATTAGGGTGCGGGCGGCCGTCCGGCAAGGCGCGGTGCTCCGGAAGGTATGCCCGCCCCTTGAGGGCTCTGCCACCGCGCGGTAGCCGCGAGGTAAACGCTCCGTCATGCGTTCCGGATGCATCGTGGCGTGGGCGCTCCTCGCCGTGGCGGCGCCGGCACGGGCAGGCGACGTGACGGGCACGGTCACGTTCACCGGCGCGCCGCCGGCGAGACCGGCCCTGCCGGTGACGAAGGACGGGAGCGTCTGTGGCGACGGCGTCCCGGACGAGTCGCTCCTCGTCGCGAACGGCCGCCTCGTCAACGTGGTCGTGACGGTGAAGGGTGCGCCGCCCGCGGCGCCCACACAGGCGACGCTCGATCAGCAGCGGTGCAGGTACCTTCCGCACGTCCAGACGCTTCCGCTCGGGTCGACGCTCGACATCGTCAACAGCGACCCCTTGCTCCACAACAGCCACGGCTGGCAAGGCAGGGCCACGCGCTTCAACGTCCCGACCCCGGAGAAGGGGACGCGCGTGCCTGCCCGGCTCGACCGCGCCGGCCTGGTGCAGGTGCGCTGCGACGTGCACGGCTGGATGAGCGCCTACGTGGTGGTCGTGGCGGATGGCCGCGCGGCGCTGGTCGGGGCGGACGGGACGTTCACCGTGCGAGACGTGCCGCCGGGCACGTACGCGGTGACGGCGTGGCACGAGCGCCTCGGGGAGCGCACGTCGCAGGTGACGGTGCCGGCGCAGGGCAAGGCGCGCGTCGACTTCGACTACGGCCGCTGACTCGCCTTCCGCCGTCTTCCTTGCTTGCGGTCGTCGTTCAGAGGCGAGTCAGAGTGATTTCCGGGCTCGCTGCGCTCCGCGCTGCGAGCCCTCAACCTGGGGGGAGCGAGCGCCGCTCCCCCCAGACCCCCCAGCGCGGGTTTGGAAAAAGGGCGAAACCCGAGTCTGAGGCGTGCGATCTCCGCCTGGCCTGGGCGCGCGGAGGCGGGTCGGGGAGGGGAGCCCCGTGCGCCCGAGACTTCACTCCGCGTCGGTCGGCTCTTCCTTCTCCTCGCCGTCCTCGTCGGCGAGGTCCTCGTCGACCTCGGCCTCCTCGACGGCCTCGGCGACCTCCTCGACGACGGGCGTCTCCTTCGCCGCTCGGCGCCGCTCGGCGGCCGGCGGCGACTTCACCGCGGGCGCCTCCCGCGGGTCCGCGCCGCATTTCGGGCAGACCGCTCCCGCCTTCTTGAGGTCGTAGAACTTCGTTCCGCACTTCCAGCAGCTGTGCTTGACGCCGAGATCCTTGGCGGGCATGTGCTCCTCTGGCTCGGACCGGCGCTTTACCGCAGGACCGCTGGAAACGTCAAAGGAAAATCGGATGGCGGGTGTTATACGTCCGGCATGGAGGACAAGGTCAAGCTCGAGCGGCGCCTCCTCCGCGCTGCCTCACGGGCGGTGCGGGACTTCGACCTCATCGTGGAAGGCGACCGCATCCTGGTCGCCGTCTCGGGCGGCAAGGACAGCTACACCCTCCTCCACGTGCTCATGCGCCTGCGCGAGCGCGCGCCGGTCTCGTTCGAGCTCATGGCGGTGAACCTCGACCAGGGACAACCCGGTTTCCCGGCTCACGTGCTCGAGGAGCACTTCCGGTCGATCGGCGTCCCGTACCGGATGCTGAAGAAGGACACCTACACGATCGTGAAGCGGCTCGTGCCCGAGGGAAAGACCACCTGCCCGGTGTGCTCCCGCCTGCGCCGCGGCATCCTCTACAACGCCGCCGTCGAGATGGGCTGCACGAAGATCGCGCTCGGCCATCACCGCGACGATCTGATCGAGACGCTGCTCCTGAGCGCGCTCTACTCGGGCGCGTTGAAGAGCATGCCGGCCAGGCTGCGCTCCGACGACGGGCGCAACGTCGTCATCCGGCCGCTGTGCTACGCCGCGGAGGAGGACATCGCCGCGTTCGCCGCCGCGATGCGGTTCCCGGTGGTTCCGTGCGACCTGTGCGGCTCGCAGCCGAACCTGCGCCGCCGGCGCGTGAAGGAGCTGATCGCGACGCTCTCGGGCGAGCACCCGGCGGTGAAGGGCAACCTCCTCAACGCGCTCGGGAAGGTCGTGCCCATGCACCTCCTCGATCGCGACCTCATCGCTCGCCTCGGCGAGGCGAAGGGGCCCGACCCATGGCTCGATGGCAAGGCCGCCGAGGAGGAGACCGGATGCGAGCTCCCCGGGGAGCCGATCGTCGCCCTGGACGCAGGCCGGCGGCGAGCGGGCTCCTGAGCGGCCGTGCGTCCCCCGTCCGTGGGAGGGGCCCCCGGTCCATCGCGCGATATCGTTTCCGGCGGCGTTCTTGAGTCGATCTTCCCGCCGAGAGTAGGATCACCGACGTGAAGTTCTCTTGCGAGAAGTGCGGAAGATCGTACGTCGCAGACGAGAAGGTGCGCGGCCGCGCCTTCAAGATGAAGTGCAAGCAGTGCGGCAATCTGATCGTGGTGAAGTCCGCCGCCGCGAGCCCGACGCCCCTGCCAGGCTCCATCCCGCCCGTCTCGCCGCCGGCTCGGTCGGCCACGCCCCCAGCGCTCGAGCTCGAGGGAAAGGCCGATCCGTTCGCCTCCACGTCAGCAGATCCGTTCGCCCCACCAGCCGGCGACCCCTTCGCCGTCCCCTCGCCCGATCCCTTCACGCCGGCGACGTCGGTGGCGCGCGCGTCGTTCGATCCGTTTGTCGAGGCTCCGCCGGAACCTGCGTACGGCGCAAACGGCGCGTCGGCGCCCCAGCACGTGGCGCCGCCGCCCGTGGACGAGGCGGATGCGGCCTTCGCGGACCTCTCCCGCGAGATGGCGTCGGACGACGAGGCGCCGATCGAGCGCGGGTTCGCGCCGATCGCCCCCGAGCCCGTCGTCGCCGCGCCTCCACCCCCGCTTCGCCGCGTGGAGATCCCGGCGCCGGTGATGCCGCCGCCGGTCGCCGCGCCGCCGCGCCGGGTGGTCGCGCGGCCCGCGCCCACGCCTGCCCACCCGCCCGCGAAGAGGTCCTCCGCGCCGCTGATCGGCGCCGGCCTCGCGCTCGTCGTGGTCGTTGGCGTCGGGGGCTGGCTCTTCCTCAAGTCCGACAAGCCGGAGCCGAAGCCGTTGTCGTCGCCGCCGCCGCCGGTGGCCGCGCGGGCTTCCGAGACCGCCACGCAGAGGGATCCTTCGCCGCCCCACGCCGCCGCGGCGGTCGCGCCGCCGGTGCAGGCGGCGACCGCAGGGCCGGAGCAGAACGCGGAGAAGCCATTGCCCGCGCCTGCGGAGGAGCCGCGCGACGACGCGCGTGCGGCGAAGCACAGGCCCGCGGAGAAGTCCGCGCCGCCGCCGAAGAAGAAGGAGGTCGCCCGCGCCCCCGAGCCCGTGAAGCCTCCCCCACAGAAGGCGGTGCCGCCGCCCGCGCCCGAGCCGCCGCGCCAGGACGCGCCGAAGGTCGCGATCGCGCCGAAGTCCGCGCCGGTCACCTCGACGGCGCCGGTGAACACAGCGTTCGGCCGCACCAACCCGGCCGCCCCGCCTGTCTCGACGAACGCGGACCTGCCGCCGCTCGACGAGGCGAAGGTCGAGG
>DASWDS010000409.1:0-13880 GCA_036395165.1 Anaeromyxobacteraceae bacterium
TGCTCGTCCATGCGCCGGCGCTGCGCGAGCGCCGCGAGGACATCCCCGCCCTCGCGGAGCGCTTCCTCGGCGAGGCGTGCGAGCGGAACGGGCGTCGCTCGATGAGCTTCTCGCGCGAGGCCTACCTCGTGCTGCAGGGACACGAGTGGCCGGGGAACGTGCGGGAGCTGCGGAACCTCGTCGAGCGCGTCGCGATCCTGTGCGACGGCCCCGTGCTCGGGACGGACGACGTGACGGGGGTGCTGCCCGGCGCGCGCAAGCCGCGTGAGGATCGCCTGCGCGAGGGCGCGAGCTTCCACGAGCTCGTCGAGGAGGCGGAGCGCGAGATCATCCTCGCGGCGCTCGCGAAGAACGGGGACAACGTGTCGGAGACGGCGCGCGTGCTCGGGCTCGAGCGCAGCCACCTGTACAAGAAGATGAAGGGGCTCGGGATACGGAAGTAGGCCGGTGGTCGAGGTCGCGGTCGCCCTGACGCAGGGCCGCGTGTCCCGTCGCCCACACCGCTCGCCTGCTCGCCCGGAATGGCCGCCGGCGACCGGTTGTTTCGTGGGTCCGTGGGCATCCGGCACGGCCGGTGCTATCAATGCTCGCCACGGCTCGCGAGAGTCCTTGCCCGCCGGGGCGAAGGAGCGTTGGACGAGCCCACCCCTGTCCCTCTTCTCCGGCGCAGGGGCACCTTGCGACGAGCCTCGACCTTGGACACTCCCGCTGAGCCGCTTTCGACCGTGAGCCCACCCCAGACCCGCGAGACCGTCCTCCTGCGTGCCCGGCGCTTCGTGCGCGGGCACCGCAGGGCGGTCGCGCTCGCGGCGGCCGGCCTCGTTGCGCTCGGCGGCGGCGGCTTCGCCTGGGCGGCGATGCACGACCTGCCCGCCTTCGACACGCTGCGAGACTACAAGCCGCTCATCGCCACGCGCGTGTACGGCGTCGACGGGAGCGAGGCGTTCGAGTTCTACCGGGAGCGCCGGACGGTCGTCCCGTTCGACCAGATCCCCGACATCGTCAAGAAGGCGGTGCTCGCCTCGGAGGACGCCAAGTTCTACGAGCACCAGGGCGTGAACTACCTCGCCATCGCGCGCTGCGCGCTCAAGAACGTGGTGCGCGGCCACACGTACTGCGGCGGGTCGACGATCACGCAGCAGGTGGTGAAGACGTTCCTGCTCTCCTCCGAGAAGCGCTTCACGCGGAAGGTGAAGGAGGTCGTGCTCGCGCGCCGCCTCGAGCAGAACCTGCGCAAGGACGACATCCTCTTCCTCTACCTGAACCAGATCTACTTCGGCCACCGCCGCTACGGGGTGGAGGAGGCGTCGCGCTTCTACTTCGGGAAGAGCGTCCAGAAGCTCTCCATCGGCGAGGCCGCCATGATCGCGGGCCTCGTGCAGTCGCCGGAGCGGCTCTCGCCGGCGAAGCACCCCCTCGCCGCGAAGGAGCGGCAGAGGTACGTGCTGCGCCGGATGGTCGAGGAGGGGTTCATCTCCCAGAAGCAGGCCGACGCGGAGCTGGCGAAGCCCGTGCTCGTGGCGAACCGCTCCGAGGAGCCGCCCGGCGCCTGGTACGCGGACGCGGTCCGCAAGTACCTCGACGAGAAGTACGGCGCCGAGCGCGTCGAGACCGACGGCCTCGAGGTCCAGGTGGCGATGGACCCCGCCATGCAGAAGGCGGCCGAGGGCGCGCTCGAGGTCCAGCTGCGCGCGGTCGACAAGCGGCAGGGCTGGCGGGGCGCGGTCACGCACCTCGACGAGAAGCAGCTCGCGAACGCGATGCCGCTCTGGCGCGAGCGGCTGAAGGGCGTCCAGCCGCGGCCCGGCGAGGTGGTGGTGTGGGACCTCGGGCGCGTCTCGCTCGACGACGTCGAGCCCGGCGCCGACACGGACCGCGACATCCGCCGGATGCTCTCCGTGAAGCCGCTCGCGGCGAACGGCCTCTACGACGCGCTCGTCACGCACGTGACCGACAAGGGCGCGACGGTCGATCTCGGCAACGCGACGGGCACGCTCGCCCTCGCCGACGTGCCGTGGGCGCGCAAGTACAACCCGGTCTCGGCGACGGCCGTGCCGCGCCGGATGAAGGACGTGGTGAAGCCGGGGGACGTGGTCCTGGTGCGCGTCGCGCCCGGGAAGGTGAGCCCGGTCGAGCTCGCGCGCGCGGGCAAGGCCGTGCCGCTCGCGCTCGAGCAGGTGCCGAAGGTGCAGGGCGCCGTGGTCGCGATCGACCCTGCGACGCGCGGGATCCGCGCGCTCGTCGGCGGCTACGACTTCGCGGTCTCCCAGTTCAACCGGGCCATCCAGGCGAAGCGGCAGCCGGGCTCGGCGTTCAAGCCGTTCGTGTGGGGCGCGGCGGTGGAGTCGCGGCGCTACACGCCCGCGACGGTCGTGTACGACACGCCCGACCTCTACCGGGATCCCTGGACCGGGAAGGAGTGGAAGCCGCAGAACTTCGAGCGCGACGAGTACGACGGGCCGCTGCTCCTCAAGCAGGCGCTGGCGCACTCGAAGAACACCGTCTCCGCGAAGCTCGTGGACGCGCTCGGCGTCGACGCGGTCATCGCGTTCGCGCGCCGCTGCGGCGTCGAGAGCGATCTCCCGCGCACCCTCTCGCTCGCGCTCGGCGTGGGCGAGGTGACGCCGCTCGAGCTCGTGAACGCCTACACGACCTTCGTCGCGCGCGGGTTCGCGACGCAGCCCCTGCTCGTCCTGAGCGTGCGCGACCGGAAGGGAGAGGTGCTCGAGGAGAACCATCCCGCGATCGCTCCCGAGGCGTACGGGCCGGCGGCGGGTCCGACGGCGGAGCTGATCGCCGCTGCGACCGCGACCGGCACGCCGACCGCGATCCCCACGGCGAACGCGATCCCGACCGCGAACGCGATCCCGACCGCGACCGCTGTCGCGGCGGACGGGGCGGACGCGGGGGCACCGGCACAGGGGCGCGTCCTCCCGGAGAGCGGCGTCGAGCCCGAGGTCGCGTACGTGCTCACCACGATGCTGCGCGACGTCATCGAGTACGGCACCGGCGCGGGCGCGAGGTCGCTCGGGCGACCCCTCGCCGGCAAGACCGGCACCGCGCAGGAGCACCGCGATGCGTGGTTCGTGGGGTTCTCGCCCGACGTCGTCGCGGGCGTCTGGGTGGGCTTCGACTCGCACGAGCCGCTCGGCGCTCACGAGACGGGCGCGGGCGCGGCGCTTCCCGCCTGGACGGCGTTCATGCGCGAGGCGCTGGCGCGCCGTCCGGCGGCCGAGTTCCAGGCGCCGCACAACGTCGAGTTCGCGCGCATCGATCAGAAGAGCGGCCTCCTCGCCGCGGATCCGAGCGCCCCCGACGCGCTGCTCGTCGCGTTCGTGACCGGTACCGCCCCGGCGCGCAGCGCCGCCGACCCTGCGCTCGGCTCGGCGCCGCAGAACTTCTTCATGGACGACCACTGAGGGTCTCACGACCCGTGGTAGGAGCTACCGGTGCTCCTCCTCCTCGCTGCCCTGCTCGCCGCGACCGCGGGTGAGCCCGAAGCTGGCGCCCTCGCGAGGGCGGCCGAGGACCTCGCGTCGCGGGCCGCCGACCCCGCCGATCCGGTCAAGCTCGCCCTGGCGGTGGTGGCCCCCGGCACGGACGGCGTCCGCGAGCCCCTCGAGACGGCGCTCGCGGGCGCGCTCGCGCGGAGGGGCCAGTCGGTGGTCCTGTTGCGCGGACCGCAGCTCGGCGACCCGGAGGGCGCCGCGCGCGCGCTCGGCGTCGACCTCCTCCTCCGCGTCCGCGCCTCCCTCACCGCGAGCACGCTCGCGCTCGCGGGAGAGGTGGTCCCGACGCGCCCCAACTTCTTCCTGCAGCGCGGCCCGATCCGCGCCGCCGGCTCGCGCCTCGTCACGTGCTCGGTGCCCGCCGACGACGCAGCGCGTGCCCTCGGAGGCGGGGCGCGGGCCGGCGCGGGCGCGCTCGCGCTCGTCCCGCTCGCGGACCTCGCGGAGCGGGTGCTCGCGCTCGCCGCCGGGCCGACGGAGGGCGGTGCGGTGCGCATCGTCGCCGTGACGCCGGCCGCCGTCACCCTCCTCGACGCGCGCGGCGCGCTCCTCGCTTCCTACCCGCTGCCGCCCGCGCCCCCCGGGCCGCGCGTGCGCGACGCGGCGGCCGTCGCCGCGATCGGGGACTTCGGGGGAGGGCGCGTCGGGTACGCGGTGGCGGGGCGCCCCGGCGGCGAGATCCTGTCCGCGGCGGGAGACCGGCTCGAGGAGGTCGCCTCGATCGCGGCGGCGCCGCTCGCGTGCGGCGGCGCAGGGCCGCTCTTCGGCGCGTTCGCGCCCGGGCGCGGCGTGCTCGCTGACCTGCTCACGCCCTTCGTCGATCCCGGCGCGCGCCCTGCGTCCACCCGCGAGCTCTTCGGCGCCGCTGCCGCGCCGCGGCCGGGGCGCGCCGCCTACGCCGTGCTCGGGTCGGACTTCACCGTGCGGCTGCTGGGACCGACGCTCGACCGGCTCGCGCCGGACGTACCCGGGGTGGGAGCGGGGTTCGCGCTCGCCGACCTCGACGGCGATGGGGAGCCGGAGCTCGTCGCGTCGTCGGCGCTGCCGGGGCGAACGGACCGGGTGCGCGTCCTCGGGACGGGACCGCAGGCCGCGACCGTGTACGAGTCGGCGCCCGTCGACGGAGCGCTCCTCGCCGCGGCGGCGGGCGACCTCACAGGGGACGGGCTCGACGACGTCGTCCTCGCCGCGCTGCTCCCGGCGGGCGGCACGCGGCTCTGGCTGCTCACGGCCGATCCGCGTGGGGTGGTCCGATGAGCGCGCGCCTCGCCGCGGCGGCGCTGCTCGTGCTGCTCGGGCCCGTCGCCGCGGCGGCCGGCGTGCGCCCGCGCTACGGCGGCGAGCTGCGCGTCCTCTTGCCGGCCGCGCCCAGCGAGCTCGACCCGGCGCGCGCGACCACGCCCGCGGACCTCGCGGCGGTGCGGGCGCTGCACGCGACGCTGCTCGACGTGGACGACGCCGGCGCGCTCCACCCGGCGCTCCTCGAGGCGGTGCCCGAGCCCGAGGAGGGGGCGCGCGCGTTCCGGCTGCGGCTCGCGCCCGGGCTGCGCTTCCACGACGGGCAGCCGATCGCGGCGGCGGACGTCGCGGCGAGCCTGGCCCGGCTGGCCGGCCCCGACTCGGCGCACGCGTGGCTGGCGGCGCCCATCGACGGCGCCGCCGCGGTGCGCGCCGGCCGCGCGCGGCAGCTCGGCGGGGTGCAGGTGCTCTCGGACCGCGAGCTGCGCGTGGTGCTCGCGCATCCCTTCCCCGCGTTCCCGCAGGCGCTCGCCGCGCTGCCGTCGGCGGTCGTCCGGGGCTCGGCGGCCTCCGGGGCGGGCGCGTTCCGCCGAGTGGGCGCGAGCGCGGCCGGCCTCCGGCTCGCCGCGTTCGAGGCGTTCCACGGGGGCCGCCCGTTCGCCGACCTGCTCCTCCTCGCCGGCGCGGACGCCCGGTCGGCGGCGCGCGCGCTCCAGGGAGGAGCGGCGGAGGTGGCGCTCCGGCCCGAGGCCGTCGGGGCGCGCCCCGCGATCGAGACGGCGCCGCTCGGGATCGTCGTCGCGGTGGTGTCGCGCCGGCTCGGCGCCGCCGCCGAGCCCACCCGCGCCGCGCTCGCGGCGCTCGACCGCGCCGAGCTGACGCGCTTCATCCGGGCGCCGGCCACGCCGCTCGGCGCGCTCCTGCCGCCGCCCCTCTTGCCGCGCGTGGGCTCCCGCCCGGCGGCGCGCAGCTCGGGGACGCCGGCGGCAAGGCTGCGGCTCCTCCTCCCCGACGGACCGGACGCGCCGCGCGCGGCGGCGGAGCGCATCCAGGTGAAGCTCTACGACGGCGGCGTGCACGTCGTGCTGGAGAGCGCGCCCCGGGCCGCCTTCGCGGCGCGCGTGGCCGCGGGCGACTTCGACGCTGCGCTCGTCCCGGTGTGGCTCGTGTCGCGGGCCCCCGCGCTCGCGCTGGCGCAGGTGGCCGCCGCGGTGGGAGGACCGGAGCGCGGGGCGCGGGCGCTGGAGCAGGCGGTGGCGTCCGAGCCGCAGGCGCTGCCGGCGTTCGCGGCGGCGCTCGAGGCGGAGCTCCTGGCGGTGCCGCTCTACGCGGCGGGGCTGCGCGTCTCCTCTCGCGACGGCGTCCAGGGCGTCTCGCTTCGCGCCGACGGCACCGTCGATCTCGGCGACGCGTGGCTCCTGCCCGCCCAGGGGCGGTCGCCGTGAGCCTGCGCGCGAAGCTGACGGTCGCCTTCGCGGTGTTCGCGGCCCTCCCCGTCATCGCGGCGCTGTGGCCGGTGTCGCGGGCGCTGTCGGAGGCGCTCGACTCGGAGTACGCGACGCGGCTCGATCAGGCTGCCAGCGCGGTCGAGCGCGAGTACCGGCGGCTCGCCGCCGACGCCGCGGGAGCGGCGCGCGAGGCCGCGCGGAGCCCGGAGGTGGAGGCGCTCGCGCGCGACCGGGCGCTGCCCGGGTTCGATCCCGCCGAGGCAGCTGGGCGCGCCGCCGGATGGATGCGGGCGCGCGGGCTCGACGTCCTCGCCGTCGCGGACGGCGACGGCGTCGTCCTCTCGTCGGGGCACCTGCCGGGGCGCGCCGGCGACGCGGACCCCGACCTGCGCGCGGTCTTCGCGAGCGCGCCGCCCGGGCGCGCGCTGCCGCGGCCCGTCGCGCGCGCGACCGCCGACGGGGTGGAAGCGGGCCTGGCCGCGGTCGCGTGGGAGGCCGTCCCCGGCGCCGAGCCGCCGCTCCGCGTCGCCGCCGGGCTCGCGCTCGGGTCGAGCTTCGCCGAGCGGCTCGCGGCGCTCACAGGCGGCGAGGTGGCGGTGCGTTCGCAGGGGAGCGCGCGGCCGGTGGCCGAGGCGGTGGCGGGCGGGCGCGCCCGCGAGCTCGCCGGCCGGCTCATCGGCGCGACGCGCGCCCGCACCCGCGCCATCCCCGTCCCCTCGGCCGCGGCGCCCCTCGCGACGATCGAGGTGACCCTCCCCGCGAGCGGGCTCGCGCGCGCGCAGGCCACGGTCGCGGCGGCGCTCCTCCTCGCCATCGCGGTGGCGGTGCTCGCGGCGACGGTGTTCGGGCACGTCCTGGCGCGGCGCATCACGCGGCCGGTGGAGGCGCTCCGCGACGGCGCCGCGCGGGTGGCGCGCGGAGAGCTCGGGACGCGGGTCGAGGTGCGCGCCGCCGGCGAGGTGAAGGAGCTCGTGGAGGCGTTCAACGGGATGACGGCGGACCTGGCCGCCACGACCGCGCGCGCGGCGGCCGCCGAGCGGGTGGCGGCCTGGCGCGAGGTGGCGCGACGGCTCGCCCACGAGGTGAAGAACCCGCTCACGCCCGTCGCGATGAGCGTCGAGACGCTGCGGGACGCGTTTGCCCGGCACCGGCCGGACTTCGCCGAGATCTTCGACGAGGGGACGCGCGCGATCGGCGAGGAGGTGCGGCGACTCGCGCGGATCGTCGACGAGTTCAGCCGCTTCGCCCGTCTCCCGGCGCCGGACCCGCGGCCGGTCGCGGTGGAGGAGCTCGTCGCAGCCGCGCTGGCGCTCTACCCGGAGGTGCAGGGGGAGGTACGGATCGAGCGGCAGGTCGCCCCCGGGCTGCCCGTGCTGAGCGTGGATCGCGACCAGCTCCTGCAGGTGCTCCACAACCTGGTGAGGAATGGCCTGGATGCGGTCGGGGCGCGGGGCACGGTGCGGATCACGGCGCGCCGGGAGGGCGCCTGGGTCGACATCGCCATCTCGGACGATGGGCCCGGAATCGGGGCGGAGGAGCTGCCGCGCCTGTTCGAGCCGTACTTCACGACGAAAGAGGCAGGCACCGGCCTCGGCCTCGCGATCACGGAGCGGATCGTGAAGGAGCACGGGGGCCGTATCGAAGTCTCGTCGCGGCGGGGCGAAGGCGCGACGTTCACCATCCGGCTGCCCGTCACCTGAGCTGTGAGCTGCGGCTCAGACTCGCCTTTCGCCGTTTCTCGTGCTCGCAAACGCAGTTCTCGGCGAGCCAGAGCGATTTCCCATCCCAGACCTCCCATCGCGGCGGTCGAAAAGGGCGAAACGTGAGTCAGAGGGCGCGATGACGCGTTTCGCGCCGGCGTCCCTGAGAGGGAGATCTACCGCAGCGGGCTCGCCTTCAGCGCGGCCTTGCCTTCCTTGACGTAGACCTGGAATCGCACCGTCCGGCACGCGTACTTCTCCATGAGCTGGTCGCGGTTCCTCTGCAACTTCTCCCGGAACCGGTCGTACGGCACGCCAGCGCGCGGCTCACCGCACGTCTCGCGCACGCGCAGGAACTCTTCGTACACCGCCTGCCAGTGCGCCTCGTCATCCGTCCGGCGCTCGGCTTCCGCCGGGAGACCGGGAGTCGCCCGCGCATCGGCCTCGGGGACGCTCAGCTTCAGCAGGTCCTCCGTCCGCGTCTCGACGCGCTTCGCGGTCGCGACCGGGTTCGGGGGCGGAGGGGCCCCGCGCTGCGCCTCGGGCTCCACGTCCGCGTTTCCGGCCGCGCCGTCGACGCGATCGAGCGGAGCGCGCTCTGCCGCTGCGACGTCGACTGCGGCCAGGGACCGCCCCGCCGGCTCGACAGCCTCGGCCGGGCCGGGCGCACCCACGCGCCGGCCCGGCGCCGACGTGCCGCCCTGCGCGTTCGGAGCGGCCACATCGTCAGGTCGTCCTGGAACCTGCGCCGCGTGCTCCGCGACAGCCGTGGCGCGGTTCAACGCC
Organism: Anaeromyxobacteraceae bacterium; assembly: GCA_036395165.1. Lineage (GTDB taxonomy): Bacteria > Myxococcota > Myxococcia > Myxococcales > Anaeromyxobacteraceae > Anaeromyxobacter_A. The sequence goes on from DASWDS010000409.1 coordinate 8,683, forward strand.
GTCGCGACCGTCCCCAGCGCGCCGAGCATGGCAGGAGCGCGCGCCGCGAAGTCTCCGCGAGCGACCCGGTCCGCCGCAGCGAGGAGCTCCTTCGGCACGAGCGTCTTCTGCTCGTTCGTGACGAGGAGCGCGACGCCGACCCCGACGAGCACGAGGAGCACGAGCGCAGCCGCCGCCCCCCAGACGTAGCTCACCACCGGCGCCAGCAGCGGACCCGTCGCCTCCGAGAGCACGAGCACGCCGCCCGGCAGCCCCTTGAGCGCGATGGCCTCGACCCGGAAGGCGGGCGCGCTCGCGAAGGGCAGCGGGAGCGCCATGACCGGAACCGGCGCAGGGAACGTCAGCTCTTGCGGCGCCAGCTTCCCGGCCGCGACGGGCTGACCGGCGGCGGCGCTCGCAGCGCTCGCGACGATGGCGCTCGCCTGCGGCGACAGCGTGCTCCGCACCACGCGGCGCTCGAGGAGCACCGTCAGGTCGGCGCCGGTCGAGGCCCGCAGGAGCCCGAGCCAGGCCGGGCTCACGGGAACGCCGACCCCGACGCTCGCGCCCCGGGCAGCAGGAACGGCAACGACGTAGTAGAGCGCGTCTCCGACGAGCACGTGGCCTTCGCGCCTCACCAGCTCCGCCGCAGCCTCCGAGAGGAGGACATCCGCCTGCGCTTCCGCCTGGATCGGACGGCCATTCACGCGAAAGGAACGTCGCGAGCGTCCAGCGGTCGCGACGAGCAGTCCGGGTCCAGCGTTCGCACGAGAGCCGCGGAGCGCCTCGAGCGCCGTCTGGGCGGCTGCCCCGGCGTCGCCCTCGATACCCGGCGAGAGAGCCTGAGCCACGGAGGGATCGCGCGAAATGACGTCAGCCAGCTGCGCGGCCTCCGAGGCCAGGAGCTGCGAACGCGCATCCACTTGGGTCGCAGCCGTCCTCAGGTCGTGGTCAATCTGGGCGAGCGCACGATCCGTCAACCAGCGCGAAAGAAAGTAGAGATTCCCGGTGCCGGCGCCCAGCAGCAGGGCCATGTACAGCCACACCTTGAGCCTGTTCATCGCCGGGCGGTCATAGCGCGTGGCTGGGGGGGTGTCAAACTCCACCATCAAGCCGAGCTGGCCGAAAACAGCCGTAGATGCGAGGACTTGCGCGCCGGAGCCGAGCATCGCTGGCGCGGCGCGGCACCCGTCCCGGTACGGCACCGCAACGACGTCTGCTGCACCCGGGGGTCACATCCTGCGCAGCCGCGGATCAGCCGGCGCACGCCTTCCAGCGACGTCACCCATCGCTTGACCGTCCACCGGGGGCGCGTTCAGATGGCGTCCTTCGTCCGGCACGAACAGATCGTGCGCGCTGACGGCGCTCGCTCCGAGGAGACCTCATCCCATGAAGACGTTCGCAGCGCTCTCCACCCTGTTGATGGCCGGGTTCGCGGGCGCGGACGAGGGGATGTGGACCTTCAACAACTTCCCCTTGGACAGGGTCGAGCAGCGGTACGGGTTCCGGCCGGCGCGCGAGTGGCTCGACCACGTCCGCCTCTCCTCCGCACGGCTCGCCCAGGGCTGCTCGGCGAGCTTCGTCTCGGAGAGCGGGCTCGTCCTGACGAACCACCACTGCGCGCACGAGTGCATCGAGCAGCTCTCCACCGCGCAGAAGGACCTCGTGAAGGCCGGGTTCTACGCGAAGACGCAGCGTGACGAGGTGAAGTGCCCGGATCTCGAGGTGAACCAGCTCGTCGACATCGCGGACGTCACCGAGCGCATGAACAAGGCGACCGACGGGCTCGAGGGGCAGCGGTACAACGAGGCGCAGCGCGGCGAGATGGCGCGCATCGAGAAGGAGTGCCAGACCTCGGACCGTCTCCGCTGCGAGGTCGTGACGCTGTATCAGGGCGGCATCTACGACCTGTACAAGTACAAGCGGTTCCAGGACGTGCGGCTCGTGTTCGCGCCGGAGTTCGCGATCGCGTTCTTCGGCGGGGATCCCGACAACTTCAACTTCCCGCGCTACGACCTGGACGTCGCGTTCCTCCGCGTCTACGAGGACGACAGGCCCGCGCGACTCGCGAGCTGGTTCCGCTGGTCGCCGGCGGGCGCGAAGGACGGGGATCTCACGTTCGTGGTCGGCAATCCCGGCGGCACGTCCCGCCAGCTCACGGTCGCGCAGCTCGAGTACGTTCGCGACGTGCAGCTCACGGACGCGCTGTTCCGGATCTCCGAGCTGCGCGGGCAGCTCACCGAGTACCAGCGGCGCGGGCCGGAGCAGGCGCGCCACTCGAACGCCGAGTACTTTTACGTGGAGAACGCGTTCAAGGCTTACAAGGGCCGGCTCGAGGCGCTCCAGGACAAGGCGTTCTTCACCTCGAAGATCGCCGCGGAGGAGGACCTCCAGCGTCGCCTGGCGAAGGATCCCGCGAAGGGGCCGCGGGTGCTCGCCGCGTTCGCCGCCATCGCGAGCGCCCAGGGGCAGCTGAAGCAGATCCGGAAACGGCTCAACTACGAGGAGAAGGGCTCGTCCTTCATGGGCGAGCTGTTCCACTTCGGTCGGACGCTCGTGCGCGGCGGCGATGAGCGGCCGAAGCCCAACGAAAAGCGCTTCCGCGAGCTCCGCGAGTCCGCGCTGCCCGCGGTCGAGCAGCGCCTGTTCAGCACGGCGCCGCTCTACGACGAGCTCGAGATCTTCGAGCTCACCTTCTCGCTGACGAAGATGCGCGAGAACCTCGGTCCCGACGACCCCTTCGTGGAGAAGGTGCTGGGGAAGTCGACGCCCCGTGAGGTGGCGGAACGCCTCGTCAAGAACACGAAGCTGAAGGACCTCGCGTATCGAAGGAAGCTCTGGCGTGGCGGCCGCGCGGCGGTCGAGGCCGCCGCGCGGACCGACGCGATCCTCGAGATGGCACGCCGGATCGACGCGGACGGGCGCGCCATCCGAAAGACGTACGAGGACGAGATCGAGTCGGTGGTGAAGCGCAGCTCGGAGATCATCGCGAGGGCGCGGTTCGAGATCGAGGGGACGAGCACATACCCTGACGCGACGTTCACGCCGAGGGTCTCGTACGGTGCCGTGAAGGGATACGAGGAGAACGGCAGGTCCGTGAAGCCCTTCACCGTGTTCGCGGGCGCCTTCCAGCGCGCCACCGGCCGCGAGCCGTTCGCTCTCCCGAAGAGCTGGCTCGGGGCGAAGGCACGCCTCGAGCTCACGACGCCGTTCGACTTCGTGACGACGAACGACATCATCGGCGGAAACTCGGGCTCGCCCGTCATCGACAAGGAGGCCCAGATCGTCGGGCTGGTCTTCGACGGCAACATCCAGTCGCTCGGCGGCGACTACGGTTTCGACGAGACCGCCAATCGCACGGTGGCGGTTCACAGCTCGGCCATCCTCGAGGCGCTCGCGAAGGTGTACGCCGCCGACAGGATCGTGAAGGAGCTCCGGCCCATCCAGGGCTCCGGCGGCCGGTAGCGCGATCCTGGCCTGGCACGTCGGCTCGCACGGTGCCGGCGTCCCCGCATCGACCTCCTGGGCGGCCGCGCGCGCGAGGTGCGCCCGCTGCTCGCGCCCTCCGCCCTTGCCTTCCGCGTCTCCTACGCGCCGAGCGAGCTCCAGCCGCGCGCGTCACGCATCGCGCGGCACGGCGATCATGCGCTCGAGCGCGCGGCGCGCGCCCGCGGCGACGTCGGCCGGCACGTCCACCTCGTGCTTGCCGCGGACGAGCGCGTCGCGGACCATGACCAGGTCGATCATCTTCATGTACGGACAGTGCATGCGGCAACCGATGCAGCCGTCGGCGATGACGAACTCCTTCTCCGGCCAGCGGCGGCGCAGCTGGTGCACGATCCCGTGCTCGGTCGCGACGATGAAGGTCGTCGCCTCGGGGTGCCTCGCGACGGCGCCGAGCATGGCCGTCGTCGAGCACACCTCGTCCGCGATCTCGAGCACGTCGGCGCGGCACTCGGGGTGCGCGATGACGACCGCGCGCGGGTTCGCCTGCTTCACGCGCGTCACCGACGCGCTCCGCAGCACGTCGTGCACCGGGCAGCATCCGTCGTAGACGACGACCTCCTTCTCCGGCACCTTGCCAGCCACCCACGCGCCCAGGTTCCTGTCGGGCGTGAAGAGGATCTTCTTCTGCGGGAGCGATCGCACGACGCTCGCCGCGTTGGCGCTCGTACAGCAGACGTCGGAGAGCGCCTTCACCTCGGCGCTCGAGTTCACGTACGTCACGACGGCGTGCTCGGGATAGCGCGCCTTCCAGTCCTCGAGCGACTCGGCCGTGATCGAGTCGGCGAGGGAGCACCCCGCAGAGAGGTTCGGCAGCAGCACCCGCTTGGCCGGGTTCATCACCTTCGCGGACTCGGCCATGAAGTGGACGCCGCAGAAGACGATGGTCGACTGCGGCACGCGCTGCGCCTCGATCGCGAGCTGGAGCGAGTCGCCCACGAAGTCGGCGACCCCCTGGACCTCGGGCACCTGGTAGTTGTGCGCGAGGATGATGGCGTCGCGCTCCCTCGCCAACGCGCGGATCTCCTCCTCGAGCGCGCGCAGCTCGTCCGGAGCGAGGTCGCTCCCGGCCAGCGGGCTCGCGACGGGGTCGTGCATGGGGACGACTGGGAGGCTCATGTCTTCACCCGGGCGCCGTGCGCGAGCTTGATCGGGCCCGTGCCGGCGGGAAACAGGCGCCAGAACTCGCGCCGGACGAGCCCCACGAGCGTGCCGGACTTCGTGAAGCCGTGGTAGGCCGCCACGGCCTCGAGCATCGCCATGTCCTCGTCCGTGGCGGAGAAGCTGCGGACCTTGGCCGAGCGGCCGTTCTGCTTCTTCATGATTTTTTATATAAAAGTTCGTGAACCGGCCGCTCGAAAGATATCGAACCGCGGCCGCGCGCGCAACCGGCCCCCTTGCCCCGCACGCGGGCCCCTGCCATGGATCGCGCGTGCGCGTCGCCGTCACGACCTCCCGCCACGCCGGGCCGCGCGAGGAGGCGGCCGCCCGCGAGGCGGCCTCGCGCCACGGGCTGCCGTCGGTCGCGCGCCGTGGCCGCTCGCTCGCCAGCGTCGCGGGCGCCTGCGGCGCCGAGGCGCTCCTCGTCCTCGGCGCACGGCGCGCCGCGCTCTTCATGGACGGTGCCGAGCGGCCCTGGAGCCCGGGCATGGGCGAGCTCCGGCTGAAGCGCCTCCGCTCCGGCGAGCGCACCACGCGCGACGCGTTCCTCGACG
>DASWDS010000410.1:0-8954 GCA_036395165.1 Anaeromyxobacteraceae bacterium
GCGCGCCCACCCTGCGCTCGGTCGTCGTGAGGGGCTCGGCGCTCGCGACGACGCCGACCACCGTCCCCGCCTCCGAGATGAAGACCATGTCGAGCGGGATGAGCGTGTTCTTCATCCAGAACGAGTGGTCGTCGGACTCCGGGAAGACGAACAGCATCCCGTCGTCGGGCGCGAGGCGCTCCCTGAACATGAGGCCGCGCTCGAGCTGGGCGGGGGTGCGCATCACCTCGACGCGGACCTGGCTCTCGCGCCCCGACGGACCCGCCAGGACGACGCGGGGGGCGGGCGGCGCGGCGTCGGGGCGGCTCGGCGCGGCCGGCGCGCGGCAGCCCGCGATCGCGGCGAGCGCGACCGCCGCCAGCGAGGTCGCGCGCGTCAAGGCAGCGGGAGGGCGCAGTAGTTCGCGAACTGGATGTCGCCCAGGTACTTGCGGCGGACGTCGTCGGAGAGCGACGACAGGAACGTCGGGTCGAGCACCACCGAGCGGCAGACGAGGGCGGTGTCGCCCGACGAGCAGTCCGCGTTCGAGACGCACGGCTTCGAGCAGTAGGGGCGGCACACGACGACGCCGGCGTCCTGCTGCTGGCAATAGAGATTGAACGCCTTTCCGGCCGGCGGCTGAGGCGACTTGATGCAGACGAGGTTTTCGCACCCGGCGTTGCCGTTCTCGAAGTAGTCGGCCGTGACGGTGCCCTGATCCACGTTCGTGACGCCGGGGAGGTTGAACGCGCAACGCTGACCCACGTCCGGGTCCTGACACCCCGCGAGGAGAGCCACCATCACCACGGACACGAGGACGGGTAGGAAGCGCATCGACGCAAAGGGTTAGCACGCGCCATCCCCTGCTTCAAGGACGGCCCGCCGACGGATTGGCGGGGTGCGCCCCCAACCGGAAACAAAGATCCAGTCCCTTGCAAGCGGGACCTTCCGTTGCCCCTCCGTAGACACTGATCTAGGATGCTTCGTCGCCGCGGGGGACGAGATAACCTTGGATCTTTCGAGACATACATTCACCTTCCTTATCCTCCTCGTGATGCCCCTCGCCGCATGGGGGCAGACGCAGGAGGAACCGGGCATCGACCTCAGCGACACGCCGCCAGGCGAGGCGAAGCCCTCTGACGCCACGCCGGCGCCTCCGCCCGAAGGGGCGAAGCAGCGCGTCCAGAAGCCCCGAGAGGAGGCCCCGCTCGCGCCGGGGGAGCGCGACGTCGCGCTCGGGGACCGCGTCAAGGCGGTCCAGCGGAAGGGGTTCCTGAAGCGCCATCGCCTCGAGCTCGGCTTCGACTTCCCCGGAACCGTCAACGACGCGTTCTACGAGAAGCTCGGGGTGGGCGGGAAGCTCGCCTACAACTTCGAGGACAGCTTCGCGCTCGCCGCCCGCGGCACCTACTTCTGGCAGGTCCGCTCGAACCACGTGCACGAGGGGAAGCTCGCCTTCCAGAGCCAGCTCCTGACGAGCCAGATCTACGGCCAGGCCATGCTGGACGGCATCTGGTCGCCGGTCTACGGCAAGGTGGCGTGGCTCGGGTCGCAGATCGTCCACTTCGACCTCTACCTGCTCGCCGGGTTCGGCCTGGTGTGGAGCGCCACGAGCCTCGCGCCGCGCAGCGAGGGGCCGCACCTCGCCACCGACTTCGGCGGCGGCATCCGCTTCTACCCGAACGACTGGCTCGCGCTCGACGCCGGCCTCGTGGCGACCCTCTACCCCGACCAGCCCATCACCTCGGTGCCGGGCACGGTCCAGAAGATCGTCGCGGCGAAGATCGGCTTCGCCGTCTTCTTCCCCTTCGGCTTCGAGTACAAGGCGCCATGACCACGCGCGCACCGGTCCTCCTCCTGTGCCTGGCCGCGCTGGCCGCCCTCGCCCCGCGGGCGGCGCGGGCGAGCGCAGCGGATGCGTTCGAGAACAAGGTGAAGCCCGTCTCGGGCCAGCTCTACCAGAAGGCCGGGAAGCTCGAGCTCACGATCCCGGCCGGCGAGCTGTCGCTCAACGACGCCTTCTTCACGAAGTACATGGCGGCCGCGAAGCTCGGCTATCACCTCAACGAGTACTTCTCGGCGGCGGTGACGGGCGCGGCGGGCGTCTCGAGGGTGACCGGGTCGACCTCGGTGTGCCCGGCGAACGAGGGCTGCCGCGCCGCGTCGGCCACGCAGCTCTACCAGGTCCCGGGCTTCATCCGGTGGATGGCGGGCGCCGAGCTCGCCTTCTCGCCGGTGTACGGCAAGCTCAACGTCTTCGCCGAGAAGGCGCTCCACTTCGACCTGTCGGTCATGGCCGGCCCCGACCTGGTCGCCTACCGCGACGTGCTCCTGCCCGACCAGTCCGGGACGCCTGGCGACGCAACCTCGATCGGCGGCCACATCGGCGTCGGCGCCCGCGTCTTCCTCGCTCGCTTCCTCGCGCTGCGCGTGGAGGTGAAGGACGTCCTCTACCGCGTCCCCCACCTGTCGACGGCGACCCTGCAGACACAGCTCTTCGCGGACGTGGGCCTGTCCTTCTTCATCCCGGTGGCCACCCGCGAGAACCCGTGACCGGAAGGAGCGCGATGCGATTCCTCCCCCCGCTCCGTGCCGTCGCCGCGCTGCTGTGCCTCGGGCTCGGCGCGCCGGCGCTCGCGCAGCTCGGCATCGACCTCACGCCCGCTGAGGAAGAGAAGGCGAAGGAGGAGCAGAAGAGGCAGGAGGCGAAGCAGAAGCAGCCGCCGAAGCAGCCCACGACGATGCCGGAGCTCGACATCGGCGCGAGGAAGGGCGAGGCGGGCAAGCGCGTGGCGGAGGCGAACAAGGTCTTCGCGAGCGGCGACCACGAGCTCGCCGCGCTCGCCTACGACGCGATCCTGCGCGACCCGGCGCTCGCCGAGGCGCACGACGAGGCGCGCTACCAGCTCGCGAAGAGCCTCGCGAAGCTCGGCCTCGACCACGCGGCGCTCGCCAAGCTCGACGAGATCCTCTCCCGGGGCCCGCAGGGCACGCGCTACTTCCACAACGCGCTCGAGTGGCTCTTCCACGTCGGGAAGAAGACCGTCAACGAGTCGGTGATCGTCTCGCAGGTGGCGCGCTACGCGAGCGGCGCCTTCCCGCCCTCCGCGCAGGACAAGTTCAGCTATCTCCTCGCCCGCTACTCCTACGAGCGCGGCCGGGCGCTCGACGAGGTCGGCCAGACGGCGGAGGCGCGCCGCGCCTACGCCGAGGCACGGCGGCTCGCGGCGCAGGTGCGGCAGGAGGCGGGCGGCAAGGCCGCGCCGAGGAAGGGCGACGAGGCGGACCTCGAGGAGGGTGACGTCTTCGCGAAGGCGCGCTTCCTCGACGGCCTCGTCCAGTACGCGCAGGGCGAGGGGCAGGCCGCCGTCGACTCCTTCAAGGACGTGGTGCGGCTCACGAACCCGCGGCGCGCCCGCGCGGCCGACCCGCGCCTCCGCGAGCTCGCCTTCCTGCAGCTCGCCCGCATCCACTACGAGCACAAGCAGAACCGCTACGCGATCTTCTACTACGACAAGATGCCGTGGGGTGGCGAGAGCTGGCTCGAGGGGCTCTGGGAGTCGTCCTACGCGCACTACCGCATCGGCGACTACGAGAAGGCGCTCGGGAACCTGCTCACGCTGCAGTCGCCCTACTTCCGCGACGAGTGGTTCCCGGAGTCGTGGATCCTGAAGGCCATCATCTACTACGAGAACTGCCGCTACCCCGAGGCGCGCGCCATCCTCGACGAGTTCCATTCGACCTACGAGGGCGTCTACGGCGAGCTCGGCAAGCTCACCACCCAGAACGCGCAGCCCGCCGTCTTCTTCGACCTCATCGAGGACGCGGAGAAGGGGCGCGGGGTGGCCGGCCGCCCGCTCATGCGCCGCATCATGAAGCTCGCCTTCACCGACCGGAACGTGAAGCGGCTCAACGACTCCATCCTCGAGGTGGAGAACGAGCTCGACGTGGGGCTCGCGCGCCGCCGCGAGGCGTTCCGCTCCTCGGCGCTCGCGCGCGACCTCAAGGCCCGACTCGAGGGCGAGCGCCGGCGCCTCATGGACGAGGCGGGCGCGCGCGCACGCGCCAAGCTCGAGTACGAGCGCGACGCGCTGCGCGAGCTGCTCCAGCAGGCGCTCCGCATCAAGATCGAGGTGGCGCGCAAGGAGCGCGAGGGGCTCGAGAGCTCGCTCACCCGCGGCGGGCAGGTCGACGTCGTGCGCGACTACCGCTACTCGGTGGCGGTCTCCGACGAGCACCTGTACTGGCCGTACGACGGCGAGTTCTGGCGAGACGAGCTCGGCACCTACACGTACACGCTGACGAAGGGCTGCCGGGACACGGCCGCGCGCGCCGCGCGCTGACCCGGGGAGGTGGACCACGTGAGATCCGGCATCCTCGGCGCGGCGATCCTGGCCGCCACCCTCGCCCTCCCGCTCGCCGCGGGCGCCGCCCCGGCGGAGCCACGGCCGCAGGCGAAGGATGCCGAGCTGGGGAAGAAGAAGTCGATCGCGCCCGACGCGTCGCTCGCCGGCTCCATCGAGGCCAAGGGCAAGGCGGCCGAGGCGGCCGGCCCTCGCCTCGACTTCGAGACCTTCCGCTACGCCATCGAGGTGCAGGTCTCGGGCAAGCGCCGCGAGGAGATGACCGACCTCGAGAAGCTCATCCGCCTGACCGGCAGCGACCAGGAGATGCCGAGCTGGCTCTTCCGCCTGGCCGAGCTGCACTGGGAGGAGGCCCAGTACCTCTTCTTCGAGGCGAACCGGAAGGACGACGCGATCGCCGCCGCGCGCGCCGATCCGGCCGCGCTGGACCGCCTGCGCGCCGAGAAGCGCGACCTCGACGAGCGCTCGAAGGCGGAGCAGGCCGCCGCCATCGCGCGCTACCGCGAGATCGCGAAGCGCTTCCCGCGCTACCAGCGGCTCGACGAGGTGGTCTTCTTCCTCGGCGAGAACCTCTGGAAGCAGAACCGCCGCAAGGAGGCGCTCGACGCGTACAAGATCCTCATCACGCGCTTCCCGAAGTCGAAGTACGTGCCCGACGCCTGGATGGCGTTCGGCGAGCATTACTTCGACAGCGCCGAGAAGGGGAACCGGCGGGAGTCGCTGCGCAAGGCGCTCGAGACGTACAAGCGGGCCGCCGGCTACACCGAGTCGAGCGTCTACGGATACGCGCTCTACAAGCAGGCGTGGGTCCACTACAACCTCGGCGACTGGAACGAGGCGCTCGACCTCTTCAAGGCCGTCATCTTCTTCGGCGACCTGCCCACCTCGACGGTCGCGCCCGACAAGAAGCTCGCGCTCGCCCGCGAGGCGCGCAAGGACTACGTGCGCACCTACAGCCACGTCGGCTCGCCGCGCGGCGCCGCCGACGACTTCGCGCGGGTGGGCGGCAAGGACGCGCGCGACATGCTGAAGAGCCTCGCCGGGCTCTACTACGACGAGGGCAAGGACCGCGACGCCATCCTCGTCTACCACGGGCTCATCGTGGCGGAGCCCGCCTCGTCCGAGGCGCCGCTCTTCCAGTCGCGCATCGTGACCTGCGCCGGGCGCATGGGGAAGAAGGACCTCGCGGTCCAGCAGGCGTCGCGCTTCGTGGACATGCTGCGGGAGGCCGAGAAGCGCGGGGGTGACGAGCGCTCGGGCCGGGCGCTCGGCGACGCGCGCCGCGACGCCGAGAACACGCTGCGCACCCTCGCCGTCCAGTACCACGCCGAGTTCAAGAAGACGCGCGAGGACCAGGTCGCGGCGCTCGCGGCCGAGCTGTACCGGCTGCACCTCGAGCTCTTCCCCGACTCGCGGCACGCCTACGACATGCGCTTCTTCCACGCGGAGCTGCTCTACGCGCTGGAGAAGTTCGAGCTCGCCGGCGCGGAGTACACGAGCGTCGCGCAGCTCGACATCCAGCGCCTGAAGGAGGCCGAGGGCGGCAAGCCGCAGAAGCCGGGCAAGTACCTCGTCGACGCGCTCGAGAGCGCCGTCCAGGCGTACGACGTCGTCGCGAAGCGCGCCGAGGCGGGCGAGAAGCGGCCGCAGGTCGACGCGAACACGCGGATCCCCATCCCCAAGGAGAAGCAGCAGCTCGTCGAGGCGTGCGAGCGGTACCTCACGTACGCGCCGCGCGGCGAGAAGGTGGTCGAGATCGCCTACAAGGCGGCGAACGTCTACTACCGCTACAACGCCTTCCCGGAGGCGCTCCGGCTCTTCGCCGAGATCGCCGAGAAGCACCCCAGGCACGAGCTCGCGCGCTATGCGGCGAACCTCGCGCTCGACTGCTGGAACCTCCGGGCCGACTGGCGCAACATGAACGTCTGGGCGAAGCGCTTCCACGGCGACGCCGAGCTCATGCGCGCCCAGCCGGCGCTCCGCGAGGACCTCGCGAAGGTCATCGAGCAGAGCGCGTTCAAGCTCGTGGAGGAGCTGGAGCGGGCGAAGCGCCAGGGAGAGGCGGCGGAGGCGTACCTCGCCTTCGTGCGCGATTGGCCCGGCTCGAAGCTCGCGCCGACCGCGCTCTTCAACGCGTCCGTGGACCTCGTGCGGGCGGGCCGGCTCGAGCGGGCGATGACGGTCCGGGAGCAGCTCCTCGCGCGCTACCCGCAGGATCCGCTCGTCCCCAAGATCGTCCTCACGAACGCGCAGGACCGCGAGGCCATCGCCGACTTCGAGCGCGCCGCCGACGGGTACGAGCACTACTTCGGCGCGTGGCGCAAGGCCGCCGGCGCCGCCGCGGGGCCCCGGAGGGCGAAGCGGGGCCGTCACGCCGCCGCTCCGGCAGCGAAGGGCGACGCCGGAGGGTTCGAGGAGGCGAAGGCGCGCGACGCCCTGTACGACGCCGGGGTCCTGCGCGAGGGCCTCGGCCAGCACCGCCGCGCCGAGGCCGACCGCCTCCTCTTCGTCGAGACGTGGCCGGCGGCGCCGGAAGCGGCCAAGGTGTTCCTGTCGATCGCCGATCTCTACCGCCGCGAGGGCGCCGTCTCGAAGGAGCTGCGCCACCTCGAGGAGTACCAGCAGCGCTGGGCGAAGGACCCCACCGAGTGGCTCGCCGTCCAGGACCGGATCGCGAAGCTGTACGCGAAGGCGGGCAACGCCACCGGCGAGCGGCGCGCGCTCGAGCAGGCGCTCCACTTCTGGCAGGGGCGGAGGTCGCAGGTGGGCGAGCGCGGCATGGCGATCGTCGCCCAGGCGCAGTACCTCGCGCTCGAGCCGGCCTTCGCCGCCTACGAGCGCATCACCTTCGGCGTGCCCGGGAAGCTCTCGCCCCCGCGGCAGGTGAAGTGGCTGAAGGGGCAGCTCCAGCTCAAGGGGCAGAAGCTCGTCGAGCTGCAGAAGGCCTACACGGCCATCGTGAACACGAAGCAGGCCGAGCCCGCCGTCTGCGCGCTCTTCAAGATCGGCCTCGCCTACAAGCGCTTCGCCCACGCCCTGCAGTCCGCGCCGCTCCCGCCCGAGATCCGGCGCGAGAAGGCGCTCGCGGAGGAGTACCGCAACCAGCTCTCGCAGCTCGCCGAGGCGCCGGAGAAGAAGTCGGTCGAGGCGCTCGAGTACGCGCTGACGAAGTCGCGCGAGCTGGGGGTGTCGAACGGCTGCTCCAGGGCCGCGACGGACATCCTCGCCAAGTCCAAGCCCGACCAGTACGGCCCGCCGCTCGAGAAGTTGCCCGAGCTCGCCGTGAGGACGGCCCCGGCGCGACCGGAGGGCCACCGCCTGCTCACCGCGCTCTACGAGCCGGCGGCGCGCGAGCCCGAGGGCCCGCGCGACGCGGTGCCCCCGCTCCCGCCGCTCGGCGCGCCCGCGCGCCCGCGCGCCGCCGGCTCGGAGGCGCGCGATCCGGACCTGCCGCTCGACGACCCGGAGGACGTCCGGCCGCAGCCGCCCTCGCGTGGCGCGCAGCAGCCCGCGCCCTCCACCGACGAGGACCTCCTGCCATGAGGCGCGCGAACACGATGAATCCTCGCCCCCTCGCCCTCGCGCTCCTCGCGATCGCCGCCTGCGCGACGAGCGGCGGAGCGCGCGAGACGACCGCGACCACGAGCCAGCCGCTCTCGCCCGCCGAGTCCACCACCCGCAAGGTGGGCGGCGTGCGGGCGAGCGCGACCTCGACCTCGACCGCGAGCTCGACCGCGACGGCGACCACGGCGGCGACCAAGGCCCAGGCGCCCGCCGCGCCGAAGCGCGAGATCTCCCCGCGCGCGCAGCGGCTGTTCGACGACGCCGTCGCGGCGGCCGACGAGCAGCGACGCCTCAAGATCCCGACCGACTGGGAGGTGCTGGAGCGGAGGTGGCGAGCCGTCACGGACGCGGAGGCGGTGCCGGAGGCCTGGTTCAACGTGGGCGTCGCCCTCGAGAAGCGCCGCCGCCCCGACGAGGCGCGCGCGGCCTACCGGCGGGCGCTCGAGGCGGACCCGGCGCTCGCGCCCGCGGCGGTGAACCTCGCGCTGCTCGACGAGCCGAAGGATCCGCGCGAGGCAGCACAGGCGTGGACGGAGCTCCTGCGCCGCTTCCCGGACGACCCCGTGCCGCGCGCGCGCCTCGCTTCCCTCTACGAGGCGAGCGGCCAGCACGACGCCGCCTGGAAGCTCGCGCGCGAGGCGCTCGTGCACGACCCCCGCGCCCTGGGCGCGTACAAGGTCATGATGAGGGTGGCGCTCGAGCGCGGGCACGCCGATCTCGCGCAGCTCCTCGCGGTGAAGGCGAAGAAGCTCGACGACTCCGACCCGGAGATCGTCGCCTTCGTCGGCGACGTGCTCCTCCGGCAGCACGACGAGCCGGGCGCCATCGCGCAGTGGAAGAAGGCGGTCGCGCTGAGGGACGACTACCTCCCGGCGCGCTACGCGCTGCTCGGGAGCGCGCTCGCGAAGCAGCACTGGGAAGGTGTCGCGGAGCAGGGGCGCGCGATCCTCCGGAGCGATCCCGACGACGCGCGCGTGCAGCTCGCGCTCGGCATCGCCTATCGTTACCTGGGCCAGGCCGACAAGGCGCTCGCGGCCTACGACCAGG
>DASWDS010000411.1:0-2584 GCA_036395165.1 Anaeromyxobacteraceae bacterium
CGGGCGGATCATGGCCGGCTGCACCTCGGCCGGCGGCTGCACGAAGAGGAGGAGGAAGTCCTCGCCGCGCTCCCGCTCGACGAGCGCGCGCGCCTCCGGCTCGCGGCCCGCGGGCCGGTAGGAGAGGACGAAGTCCTTGTCCGGGACGCGATCCTGCTCGTCCAGGGCGACGAGGCGCGCGCCGGCGCCGTCGAGCCCCGTCACGATGCGATGGCTCCGCGCCGAGACGTCCGCGAACGCGTCACCCGGCGTGAGCTGCACGAGCAGCTCCAGGTCGTGCGCGGAGCGATAGCCGGGCGGCACGACCGGCGGCGTCACGCGCGACGCGTCGGGGACCTGGTCGGTGTCGGGCGACCAGCCGGGGCCGGCGCGGCCGGCCGGCGCGCCGGGGATGTAGCGCGGGCCGATCGTGGTGGGGAAGACGAAGCGGTAGCGGCCGTCGAGGAACGGCACCTCGTGCACGTAGCGGAGCACGACGAAGATGCTCTCGTGCGGCGGCACGTTCGCCACCGACTGCGTGAACAGGTTCGGGCGCTCCTGCTCCGTGAGCGCGGCCGTGCGCCCCTCGCGGCGGGCGGCGTCGTAGGTGGCGCGCGCCTCCTCGCGCCGCCGCACCTCCGACTGCACGACGCGGCTGCCGATCTGGAACGTCATGTCCACCACGGCCGCGTTCTCGGGGAGCGGGAAGGCGTAGATCGCCTCGAGCCGGCGGTCGCTCGGGTTGTCGTAGCGCTGCATCACCTCGACCCGCGCCACGTTCCCGGCCACGCGCGCCGACACGCGCGTGTGGGCGAGCGGGAAGGCGAGGACGTCCTTGCCGTCCGCGCGCCCGACGAGGCGGGGGATGGCGCCGCTCTGCGCGGGGCGGCCCGGATCCGGGATGGCCGGATAGGGGTCGACCGCGCGATAGCCGTTGCCCGCGGCGACGCGCGGGATGGGCAGCGGCGGCAGCGCCGGCGCGGGGGAGGGCTCGGCCGGCGGCGAGCGGAAGACGTGGTCCGGCGCATCGGGCGGCGCGGCGCCGGCGCGTGGCGGCAGGGAGGCGATGGCGAGGACGACGGGGATCGCGAGCGCGCGGATGCGCGCCTGTGCGGCGGAGCGGGATGTCATTTGGAGCCCTCCGGGGCCTTGGGACGGCGCGAGAGCAACACGCGTGCCCGCGGCAGGGACGGGCGCAGGCGAGCCAATTCCGGCGGCGACGGCGGGTCTGTCTCAGCCGGGCCACGCGTGCGTGTCCCGGCGGACGCAGGCTCGATCCCGGATTCACCGCGCGCCCGAGATGTGGTTCGCTGGGGCGGTCTCTCCCGGAGGTCCCGAAGATGAACCGACCCGTGCGGCCCCGCCGCAGCGTCCTGTACATGCCCGGCTCGAACGCGCGCGCCCTCGAGAAGGCGCGCTCCCTCGACGCGGACGCGCTCATCCTCGACCTCGAGGACGCCGTCGCGCCGGCCGCGAAGGAGGAGGCACGGGCGCTCGTCATGGCGGCGCTGGCGCACGGCGGCTACGGCCACCGCGAGCGCGTCGTGCGCGTGAACGGCGCCGCCACGCCCTGGGCCGCCGCCGACCTCGCGGCGGCCGCGCGCTCCGGGGCAGACGCCGTGCTCCTCCCCAAGGTGGAGGCGGCCGAGACCGTCCGCGAGGCGGAGCGCGCCCTCGCCGCCGCCGGCGCCCCCCCCGAGCTCGCGCTGTGGTGCATGATCGAGACGCCGCGCGGGGTGCTCGCCGCCGACGCGATCGCCGGCGCCTCGGCGCGCCTCGCCTGCCTCGTGGTGGGCACGTCGGACCTGACGAAGGATCTGGCTGCGCGCGCGACGCCGGCGCGCCTGGAGGTCCTGACGAGCCTCGGGCTCGTCCTGCTCGCGGCGCGCGCCCACGGCCTCGCCGCGCTCGACGGCGTGCACCTCGACCTCGCCGACGACGCAGGCTTCATGGCGGCCTGCCGGCAGGGGCGCGACCTCGGCTTCGACGGCAAGACCCTCATCCACCCGCGGACGATCGAGCCGGCCAACCGCGCCTTCGCGCCCGACGAGGCGGAGGTGGCCCACGCGCGGCGGATTGTCGCAGCTCACGCCGAGGCGGCGGCGCAGGGCGAGGGAGTCGTGGTCCTCGACGGCCGGCTCGTGGAGGCGCTCCACGTCGAGGCCGCGAAACGCCTCCTCGACCTGGCTGGGGCTGTCGCCAGGCGGAGCCCCGGTGCGGTACCATCCGCGCCGGGGGAGGGATCACATGAAGCCTGAGCTCGTCGTCGGACACGGTGCCATGGACGCGCAGCACAGCGCGCTCCTGCTGCGCCTCGCGAAGGTGCAGGAGCGCGTCGCGGCCGCCGACGCCACGGGGACGGCCGCAGCGCTGGCCGCAGTCTGGGACGAGACCGTCGGCCACTTCGCGACGGAGGAGGCGCTCATGGAGGCGCACACGTACCCCGAGCGGACGGCGCACCGGACGGCGCACCACCTCTTCCTCGAAGACATGAAGGCGCTCATGCGGGAGCTGCGCGAGCAGGGTCTCAGCGAGGACGTCGCCGCGTGGGCACGCCAGCGCGTCCCGGAGTGGCTCACCTTCCACATCGAGACGAACGACGTGC
>DASWDS010000412.1:0-1929 GCA_036395165.1 Anaeromyxobacteraceae bacterium
CGACCTCGACGCGACCTCGACCGCGACCCTGCTACTCTCCCCCGGTGCTCCCTGGCGCCGCCGCCGTCCGCGCTCCGTCCCGCTCTGCCCGGCGCGCGCTCGCCGTCCTCACCCTCGTCAACCTCGTCAACTACCTCGACCGCTTCGTCGTGTCGGCGCTCGTCGAGAGCCTGAAGCATTCCGAGCTGGCGCTCTCCGACGCGCAGCTCGGCTCGCTCATGACGGCGTTCGTGCTCGTCTACATGCTCGCCTCGCCCGTCTTCGGCGCGCTCGCGGATCGGGGCGCGTCGCGGCCGCGGCTGCTCGCCGCCGGCGTGGCGGTGTGGAGCGTCGCGACGCTCCTCTCGGCCTTCGCGACGAGCTATGCGGCGCTCTTCCTCGCGCGCGCTCTCGTCGGCATCGGCGAGGCGGCCTACGGAACCGTCGCGCCCGCGATGATCGCGGATCACTACCCGCGCGAGCGGCGCGGCCGCGCCTTCGCCATCTTCTACTCGGCCATCCCGGTGGGCTCCGCGCTCGGCTACGTCGTGGGCGGGCAGGTGGACCACCTCGCCGGCTGGCGCGCGGCCTTCCTCGTGGCGGCCGCGCCCGGGCTCCTCCTCTCCTTGGCGGCGCTCCGGCTCGCCGATCCGGAGCGCGGCGCCCTCGACGACGCTGCCCCGGCGCCCGCCACCGGAGCGCTCGGCGCGTACGGGCGGCTCGTCCGCAACGGCCCGTACGCCCTGACGGTGCTGGGGTACGCGGCCTACACCTTCGCGCTGGGCGGCATGGCGTTCTGGATGCCCGCCTTCCTCGAGCGCGTGCGCGGCGTCCCGCGCGCGGCGGCGACGACGCAGTTCGGCGCCATCGTGGTCGTGACCGGGTTCGCGGGCACGTTCGCCGGCGGGTGGCTGGGCGACCTCCTCGTGCGCCGCTGGCGCAGCGCCTACCTGGGCCTCTCCGGGCTCGCGACGCTCGCCGCGGCGCCGCTCTCGGTCCTCGTCTTCGTCTCGCCCTCGCGCCCGATCTGGCTCGGCGCGCTCGTCCTGGCGCAGCTCTGCCTCTTCGCCTCGACCGGGCCCATCAACACGGTGATCGTGAACGTGGTCTCCCCCGCGGAGCGCGCCACCGCGGTCGCGCTGTCGATCCTGGCCATCCACACCCTCGGCGACGTGCCCTCGCCCTGGCTCATCGGTCGCCTCTCCGACGCGACGTCGCTCGCGACGGGGGTGCTGATCGTGCCGGCCGCCGTCGCGATCTCGGGCGCGATCTGGACGTGGGGGGCGCTGCGACGAGGGCCGCCCAGGGCTCGTTCCGGACGGGAAACTGATGCATGATGACGAACCGTTCGCGAGACGTCGAGCAGGGGTCACCCTGCCGCGCGCGCGAGCTCGCTCGACGAAGGACGAGGAGGAATGGCGCCTTGAGAAACAGCTTGCTGTTCGCGCTGGTCGCGGTGTGTTTCCTCCTGTCCGGCGCCGCTGGCCTGCTCTACGAGGTGGTCTGGATGAGGCTGCTGGGCCTCAGCTTCGGTCACACCACGTGGGCCGTGACCACGGTCCTCGCGGCCTACATGGGCGGTCTCGCGCTGGGTAGCTTCATCCTGGGACGCTGGGCCGATCGGCTGCGACGCCCGCTGCTCGCGTACGGGCTGCTCGAGGCGACGGTGGGATTCTACTGCCTCTCGACGCCTTTCCTCTTCAGGAGCGCCGACGCGCTCTACCTGTCACTCCATCGCGCGATCCAGCCGTCCGCCCTCACGGCGGGGGCGATCCAGTTCCTCCTGTCCGCGGCGCTCATGCTGCCGCCGACGACGCTCATGGGTGCGACGCTCCCGGTTCTCTCTCGGGCGGTGGTGGACGCGCCCGGACGAGTGGGATCCCAGGTCGGCACCCTCTACGCCATCAACACGTGGGGCGCGGTGGCCGGCACGGCCGCCACGGGCTACCT
>DASWDS010000413.1:0-1849 GCA_036395165.1 Anaeromyxobacteraceae bacterium
GAGCGTGCGGCCGAAGTCCCAGATCGGCACCTGCACGTTCAGGGCCGCCCCGTACGACGGCGTCGTGGCGTCGGACGGGCGCAGGGTGACGGGATTTCCCCGGGCGTCCACCGCCGTGACCTCCTGCGCCACGACATTGGAGGTCGCGCGCTCGTAGCTCGCGGTCGCGCTGGCCGCCGGCAGGAATCCGGCGAACACCTCTCGGCTCCGCGCCTGCGCCTGCGAGACCGCCGCCTCCGACTGCGCGACGCGAGGGTGGGCGCGCGCGCGCGCCAGCGCCTCGTCCAGCGTGAGGATGCTCCCGGAGGCCGGCGTCTGGGAAGCCGCGGCGGCGACCGCGAGCGCGAGGAGGGCAGGGGTCATTCGTACCGGAGGGCGTCGATGGGGTCGAGGCGGGAGGCGCGCAGCGCGGGGTAGAAGCCCGCCACGACGCCGGCGAGGCCCGCGAGGAGGACCGTCCCCACCATGATGCTGGGCGAGAGCAGCGTGGGCCAGTCGGCCTTCACGGCCATGACCCACGAGACGATCGTGCCGAGCCCGAGCCCGACCAGGCCGCCGATCGCGGCGAGGACGACGGCCTCGATGAGGAACTGGAAGAGCACGTCGCGCCCGCGGGCGCCCACCGCCATGCGGATGCCGATCTCCCGCGTCCGCTCCGTCACCGACACGAGCATGACGTTCGCGATGCCGATGGCGCCGACGAGCAGCGAGATCAGCGCGATCGAGCCGAGGAGCAGGGAGAGCGTCGCCGTCTGCTCGTTCGCCGAGTTCTGGATCTCGGTGAGGTTCCGGATCTGGAAGTCCGGCTCGGCGGCGTCGGCTTGCTTGTGCCGCTGCTTGAGCAGCGAGGTCACCTCGCGCTGGGCGTCGGAGACTTGAAGGGAGCTGCGCGCCTCCACCATCAGCATCCCGACCACGTCGGACTGCGACCCCTGGATGCGCCGGACGAGCGTGCTCCACGGCATCACGATGACGTCGTCCTGGTCCTGGCCCCAGCTCCCCTGGCCCTTCGCGGCGAGCACGCCCACCACCTTGCACGGCACGTGCTTCACGCGGATCTGCTCGCCGAGCGCGCTCGAGTCGCCGAAGAGCTTCTCCTTCACCGTCGCGCCGATGAGGCACACCTTCGCCCCGGCCGCCTCCTCCTCGCGGCCGAAGGCCTCGCCGGCCGCGAGCGGCCACTGGCGGACCGTGAGGTACGAGGCGGTGGAGCCCATCACCTGCGTGAACCAGTTCGCGTCGCCGTACACGATCTGCGCGCCGGCGCGGTTCACCGGCGCGACCGCCGTCACGACCTGCGACAGCTCGCGCTCGATGGCGCGAGCGTCGTCGAGGACGAGCGTCTGCGTGGCGCCCGCGCCGGTCGCGGCGCCGCGGGTGTTCATCGAGCCGGGGACCACCATGAGGAGGTTCGAGCCGAGCGAGGCCATCTGCTGCGCCACCTTCGCGCGCGCGCCCTGGCCGAGCGCGACGGTGGCGACCACGGCCGCGACGGCGATGATGATGCCGAGCATCGCCAGCGCCGAGCGCAGCTTGTTGCGGCGGAGGGCGCGCAGCGCCGTCCTGAGCGAGGGGAGCACGTTCACGAGACCGGCACCTCCGCCGCCGGGCGCGCGATGCGCCGCCGCGCCACCGGGGCGTCGGAGAGGATGTGCCCGTCCTTGAAGACGACGGTGCGCCGGGCGTGCTCGGCGATGTCGTTCTCGTGCGTGACGAGGAGCACCGTCAGGCCCTCGTCGTTGAGCGCCTGGAAGAGGCTCATCACGTCCACGCTCGTCGCGGAGTCGAGGTTGCCGGTGGGCTCGTCGGCGAGGAGCAGCTTGGGGCGGTTCACGAGCGCCCGCGCGAT
>DASWDS010000414.1:0-3242 GCA_036395165.1 Anaeromyxobacteraceae bacterium
TCCTCGAGATCGAGACGCCCGCGGTCCTCGAGGAGGACGAGCTCGCGCTCGCCGCGGCCGGCGCGCCCACCGAGGAGATCGTCGAGGACGAGCCGGCGCCGCTCGACCGCCGCGCGGCGGCTGGCGCGCGAGCGGAGCCTCGCCCACCGCGGGTCGCGAGCCCGACGCCGCCCGCCGCCCCGCGGCCGTTCACCGCGCCGGTGCTCGCCGTCCCGCCGCCGCCCGCCGCTCCGCGCGCGGCGCCCGCCGCGAAGCCCGCGCCGCCGCCACTGCCGGCCGCCGGCGTCGACGACGAGGAGGACCTCGACGACGAGATCGAGGAGGCGGACTTCCTGATCCAGCAGGGCCTGTTCGAAGATGCCCGGGACGCGCTCGAGAACCTGCTCGCGTTCTACCCCGGCCATGCGAAGATCGAGGCCAAGCGGGCCGAGCTTCGGCGCAGGGCGGCGCCCCCGCCGGCCACCGCGCCGGCGGCGCCGGCCGCCCCCGCCGACGAGAGCTTCGACATCGCGCGCGAGCTGGCGGACGAGCTGGGGTCCGCCCCGGCCGCGCCGGCGCTGGACGAGGAGTTCCAGTACTCCGTCGAGGACGTCTTCGACCAGTTCAAGAAGGGCGTCGCGCAGACGGTGAAGGCCGAGGACTCCGACACGCACTACGACCTCGGGATCGCGTACAAGGAGATGGGCCTCCTCGACGACGCGCTGCACGAGTTCGAGGTCGCGCTGGTGGGCAAGGGCCGGAAGAAGGAGGTCGACTGCCTCAGCATGATCGCGCTGTGCAAGACGGAGAAGGGCGATACCGCGGGCGCCGTGCAGGCGTACCAGCGGGCGCTTCGCTCGAGCCAGCTCACGGCGGATTCGGCGCGCGCCGTCCACTACGAGCTCGCCGGCGCGTACGAGGCGACCGGCGACGCGCCGTCGGCGCTCCACTTCCTGCACAAGGTCCTCCAGGGCGACCCCGCTTACCGCGACGCGAAGAAGAGCCTGGCCCGCCTTGGCGGCGGCCGCGGACGCCCCCCGCCCGGCGAGGAGCCGGCGCGCCCGCCCGCGGAAGCGAGGCAGCAAGGCGCCCGGGTCGCGACGCCGGTCCCCGCCGAGCCCAAGGCCGCAGCGCGAACCGCCCCGGGAGCGGGTCCCAAGAAGAACATCGGATATCTCTAGGCGATCGTGACTTACCTCGAGTTCTACGACCTCTCGCAGGAGCCCTTCTCGAACGCGCCCGTCTCGCGCTTCTACTACTCGTCCGCCCAGCACGCGCAGGCGCTCATGCGCCTCATGCACGCCGTCGCGCAGATGAAGGGGCTCGCGGTGCTGGTGGGGGACATCGGCGCGGGCAAGACGACCCTCGCCCGTCGCATGCTCGACAACCTGCCGGAGGACGAGTACGAGGCGGCGCTCCTCGTCATCATCCACTCCGGCATCACGGCGCACTGGCTGCTGCGCCGGATCGCGCTGCAGCTCGGCGTCGAGAACCCGGCCGACGAGAAGCTCGCGCTCCTGTCGCAGCTCTATCAGCGCCTCGTGCGCATCTACGAGTCGGGCAAGAAGGCGGTCGTCCTCATCGACGAGGCGCAGATGCTGGCGACGCGCGAGATCATGGAGGAGTTCCGCGGCCTGCTGAACCTCGAGGTCCCGGAGAGGAAGCTCCTCTCCTTCGTGTTCTTCGGGCTCCCCGAGATCGAGGAGAACCTGAAGCTCGATCCCCCGCTCGCGCAGCGGGTGGCGCTGCGCTATCGCCTCGAGCCGCTCACCGAGGAGGCGACCGAGGCCTATGTCCGGCACCGGCTGCGGCTGGCGGGCGCGTCGCGCGTCCCGTTCACCCCGGGCGCGATCGCGGCCGTCCACCGCTTCAGCCACGGGACGCCGCGCGTCATCAACACGCTCTGCGACAACGCGCTCTTCGAAGGCTTCCTCGCGCGCGCGAAGGACATCGAGGAGAAGCTCGTCGAGCGCATCGCCCGCGACCTCGCGCTCGGCGCGATCGGCGCGATCGGCGCGCCCGCCGTCGGGCCGGACGGGACGGCCGAGCGGCTGGACCTCGACGAGATCGACCGGTACCTGGAATCCCTCTCGAAGTAGCGGCCTGAAGTTGGCGGCCCGCCGGAACCCCGGCATGATCGCGG
Source organism: Anaeromyxobacteraceae bacterium (assembly GCA_036395165.1). Lineage (GTDB taxonomy): Bacteria > Myxococcota > Myxococcia > Myxococcales > Anaeromyxobacteraceae > Anaeromyxobacter_A. The sequence goes on from DASWDS010000414.1 coordinate 2,123, forward strand.
CGTGAAGAGGAAGGTGGCCCTCGCGTTCGTGGCCGCGGTGCTCGCCCTGGCGGGCGGCGCGGTGCTCGCGCTGCGCACGCCGTGGGCCGGCGATCGGCTGTGCGCGCTGGCCGCGGCGCGCGTGCGCGAGGCGACGGGCCTCCCGCTCGCGTTCGCCGAGTGCCGGGTGGAGCCCTTCCGCCTCGAGGTGAGCGCCCGGGACGTCCGGCTCGGCCCGGAGCGCGCGCCCGTGTTCGCGGCCGAGGCGGTGCGCGCGCGGCTCGCCCCGGTGCAGGCGCTCGGGTGGCGCCTCGAGCTCGCCGAGCTCACGGTGACGCGCCCCCGCGTCACGGCGCAGATCGCGCCGTCGCGCCCGAACGAGCCCGCGACCCCGTGCCCGCCGCCCGCGCTGCAGCGCTTCCAGGTGCACCGGCTCCAGATCGAGGACGGCGCGGTGGACCTGAAGCTCCCCGGCGGGGAGCGCGTGCTGGTGGGGCGCGTCGAGGTGCGCTCCGGTCCGGCCGCCGCCCGCCGCGGGATCGCCGCGCTCGCCGCGCCCGGCGTGCGGCGCGCCGGCGTCGACGTCGCGCTCTCGGCCGTGCGCGTGGAGGCCGGAGGGCGGCGATTCCTCGTCGAGGACGCGCGCGTCGCGGCCGACCTCGCGCTCGATCTGTCGCGCCTCGACCTGCGCCTCGCGACGGCCGAGCTGCCCGGCGTCAGCGTCGCCGCCGCGGGCACGATCGAGAACCTCTGTCGCCCGCGGCTCGACCTCGGCGCCTCGCTTCGCGGAGACGTCCCCGCGCTGCTCGCGCTGCTCGGGCGCGGCGGCGTGCCGGCCGAGGGGCGGATCGCGGCCGACCTCGCGGTGACCGGTCCGGCGGGGCGGCCCGCGGTCGAGGGCGAGGTGCGCCTGGCGGGCGTGAGCGTCGACGGCCGGCGCGCCGGCGACGCGACGGCTCAGCTACGCTTCGCGGGCTCCGAGCTCCACGTGGACCGGCTCGAGCTCCCGACCCTGGGCGGCCGGGTGGCGGCGCGAGGGACGCTGCGCTTCGGGCGTGAGATCGCGCTCTCGGCGGAGGCGATGCTCGAGAGCGTGGAGCTCGGCGAGGTCTTCTCGCGGCTCGGGCTCCCGGGCGCCTGG
>DASWDS010000415.1:0-4391 GCA_036395165.1 Anaeromyxobacteraceae bacterium
CGAGATCTGCGCCGCCCTGGAGCGCCTCGACGGCTCGGCCCGGTTCGCTCGCGACGCCTGGGAGCGGCCGGGAGGCGGCGGGGGCGTCACGCGCGTGCTGCAGGAGGGCGCCGTGCTCGAGAAGGCGGGCGTCTCCTTCTCGGACGTGCACGGCGAGCTGCCGGAGGCGTTCGCGCGCCGGCTCCAGGGCGAGGGGCGCGCCTTCGCCGCCGTCGGTCTCTCCCTCGTGCTGCACCCGCGGAGCCCGCTCGTCCCGACGACGCACGCGAACTTCCGGTACATCGTGCAGGGCGGCAAGGCGTGGTTCGGCGGCGGCAGCGATCTCACGCCGTATTACCTCTTCGACGACGACGCGGCCCACTTCCACCGGACGCTGAAGGCCGCCTGCGACCGCCACCACGCCGGGTGGTACCCGCGCTTCAAGCGCGAGTGCGACCGGTACTTCTTCCTCCCGCACCGGGGCGAGGCGCGCGGCGTGGGCGGCATCTTCTTCGAGAACATGGGCGGCGATCCCGCGCGCGAGCTCGCCTTCGTGAAGGACTGCGCGGCGAGCTTCCTGCCCTCGTGGCTGCCGATCGCGGAGCGTCGCCGCGGCGTCCCCTACAGCGACGCCCAGCGGGTCTGGCAGGAGATCCGGCGCGGGCGGTACGTCGAGTTCAACCTCCTGTACGACCGCGGCACCGTCTTCGGGCTCGAGACCGGGGGGCGCACCGAGTCGATCCTCATGTCGCTTCCGCCCAAAGTCCGGTGGGCCTACGACCACCAGCCCGCGCCGGGGACGGAGGAGGCGCGGCTCGTCGACGTGCTCCGCGCCCCGCGCGAGTGGGCGTGAGCTCTCCGACGGCGCCGCGCTACTCGGTCACGTTCCGGACGTCGAGCCACGCATGGGCGGCGGCGTGGCCGCGGGCTGAGGGCGGCGAAGGACCTTCGCCTCGAGCCGGCGCCGCAGGCGGCGTGCCCACGTCACCTCGCGGCCGAGGACCGCCAAGCCCCCGAGCACGACCAGGAAGCCCGGCCCGGGCAGCACGAGCAGCACCGCTCCCACGGCGAGCAGCGCCCAGCCGGCCGCGAGCGTCGCGTACCGGCGCGCCCGCCTCCTCGTGCTTCGTCGCGTGGCCACGTCGCTCACCATGGTGCTGACCCTGCGTCCGCGGCGGCGGGCACCGCCTGCTCGGGGTCGAAGATAAAGCACGTCATGGGAGCGGTCACGACCCGCACCGCGGCTCGAACAGGGCAGGCCACTTGAAGGGCGGCCGCTCGCTCGCCGCGCAGCGTCATCGATGGTGGAGCCTCAGGGCGAGGCGCCGTCGCGGAGCGCGCGCAGCGCCACCGCGAGATCGTCCGGCAGCGGCGCCTCGACGATCACGGGCGCGCCCGACGGCGCCGGGAAGGCGAGCCGCGCGGCATGGAGCGCCTGCCGGACGAGGGCGGGCGAGGCGACCCCGTAGACGGCGTCGCCGAGGACGGGCCAGCCGGCGTCGGCGAGCTGCACGCGGATCTGATGGGTGCGGCCGGTCTCGAGCGCGACCTCGAGCAGCGCGGCGCCGCGGAGCCGTTCCTTCACTCGGAACGCGAGCCGCGCCCTGCGCGGCGAGGGGACACGCGTCGTGAAGCGGCGCGGATCGGCCGGGTCGCGCGCGTACGGCGTGTCGAGACGGCCGTCGCCGGGGGGCGACCCCGCCACGAGGGCGAGGTAGGTCTTCTCGATACGGCCCTCCTCGAAGCCGCGCCGCAGCGCGGCGAGCGCACGATCGTGGCGCGCCAGCAGGAGGCACCCGCTCGTGTCCTTGTCGAGTCGGTGCGCGAGCCCCGGGGCGGCGCGGCCGTCCACGTCGAAGCGCCCGAGCCTGAGCGCCGCGCCCGTGACCGACGGCGCGCCCGGCCTCGGCGGCTCGACGGCGAGGCCCGCCGGCTTGTCGATGACGAGGCAGTCCGCGTCGTCGTGGAGGACGCGCAGCGCGGGCTCCGCCACGCCGGACGCGCGCGCGCGCGGCGCCGGCCGCTCCACCGTGATCTCCTCGCCACCGAAGAGCTTGCGGTGCACCGAGCACGTCTTCCCGCGGATCCGGACCCGCCCCGCCTCGATGAGGGAGCGCGCGCGCGGGAGCTGCACGGCGAGCGCGCGCGCCACGAACCGGTCGAGCCGCTCGCCCGCGTCGTCGCCAGCGACAGCCAGGATCTCCCTCTGCGCTTCCACGCAAAAAACCTTAGAGTGTGGCCATGCCCAAGGTCCAGATCTACAGCAAGCAGAACTGCCCCTACTGCGTCCGCGCCAAGCTGCTGCTGCAGAAGAAGGGCGTCGCCTTCGAGGAGATCGACGTCGAGAACGACGACGCCAGGCGCGCCTGGCTGGTCGAGGAGAGCGGGCAACGGACCGTGCCGCAGGTCTTCGTCGACGGCCGTTCGCTGGGCGGCTTCACCGACATCGACGCGCTCGACAGGAAGGGCGAGCTCGACCCGATCCTGCGCGGCGGCGCCTGATCGACGCGCCCCAGGGAGGCCGCGTCACCGCGGGCGGTCGCCGGATATCCAACCCGGAGCGCTCCCCGTCCCGGAGGAAGACCGATGACCCGCATCCCCTATCTCATCCTCGGCGGCGGCATGACGGCGCAGGCGGCCGCGCGCGGCATCCGCGACGTCGACCGCGACGCGCCCATCGCCCTCCTCTCGGCCGAGCCGCACCGCCCGTACGCGCGGCCTCCACTCTCGAAGAAGCTCTGGTTCGGCGGCGAGGAGGCGTCGATCTGGCTCGAGGACGTGCCGGGCCTCGACCTGCGCCTCGGCCGGCGAGCGGTCTCCATCGACCGCGCGGCGCAGGAGGTGGTGGACGACCGCGGCGAGCGGCACGGGTACGACCGGCTGCTCCTCGCGACCGGCGCGACACCGCGCGAGCTACCCTGGAAGGACGACCGCATCGTCCACTTCAGGACGCTCGACGACTTCCGCAAGGTGCGTGACGCGCTCGCGGCCGGGCGGCGCCGCGTCGCGGTGGTGGGCGGGGGGTTCATCGGATCCGAGATGGCGGCGGCGCTCGCCTCGAACGGCGCGCAGGTCACGGTGATCTTCCCGGAGGCGTCGCTCTGCGCGCGCACGTTCCCAGCTGAGCTGGGCGACTTCGTGGGCGGGGTCTACCGCGAGAAGGGCGTCGCGCTCTGGGCGGGTGAGCTCCTCGCGAGCGCGACCGGGCAGCCGGACGGCCTCACCGTCACGACGAAGCGCGGGAGAGAGCTGACCGTGGACCTCGTCGTCGCGGGGATCGGCGTCACGCCCAACGTCGCCCTGGCGCGCGCCGCGGGGCTCGCGGTGGGCGACGGCGTGGAGGTGGACGCCAGGCTCCGAACCGGCGATCCCGCGATCTGGGCGGCCGGCGACGTGGCGAGCTTCACGAGTCCGGCGCTCGGCAGGCGCATGCGCGTCGAGCACGAGGACAACGCGCTCACGCAGGGCCGGCTCGCCGGCCGCGCCATGGCGGGCGACGACGTCCGGTACGACCACCTGCCCTTCTTCTATTCGGACCTCTTCGACCTCGGCTACGAGGCGGTGGGCGACGTCGACGCGCGCCTGGAGGTGGTGAGCGCTTGGAAGCGGCCCCTCCGCGAGGGCGTCCTCTACTACCTCGCCGACGGTCGCGTCCGCGGGGTCCTCCTCTGGAACGTGTTCGGCCAGGTGGACGCGGCGCGGGCGCTCATCGCGGCGCCGGGTCCCTTCCGCCCCGAGCACGGCATCGCCACCGTCTCCGGGTGAGCGGCGAGACGCGGTCGCGTATCCTGCGTGGATGGCCGACCTCAACCACCCGTGCCTCGCCTGCCGCATCGTGGCGGGCGAGGTGCGCCCCGCGGGCGGGATCGTCTGGCGCGGCGACGGGCTCACCGTCCACGGGCTCGCCGATCCCTGCCCGATCCCGGGCTGGCTCGTCCTCACGAGCGACCGCCACGCGCGGGCGCTCGACGACCTCGAGCCGGGCGAGCTCGCCGCGCTCGGCCCCGCGGCCGCCCGCGTGATGCGCGCGCAGCGCGCGGCGCTCGGGGCGGAGCACGTCTACGCGTTCGCCATCGGCGACGCGCTCCACCACTTCCACCTGCACCTCGTGCCCCGCTTCGCCGACACACCGGTCCGCCTGCGCGGCCGCGGCTGCTTCGACGCGAGAGCGGAGGACGCGCTCCCCGGGTGGCGCATCGTCGCGGCGGCGGAGGCGGTGCGGCGGGCGGTCGCGACGCGGTGAGCCGCTGCCTCACCACCCGCAGCGGCGCCCCGCGTTCTGCTGCTTCAGCCACCTCTGGAGCGGCGCGAAGTAGTCGAGCACGGCCGAGGCGTCCGCCTCGCGCTGCCCCGTGAGCGCCTCCATCGCGTCCGGCCATGGCCGGGAGGCGCCGAGGGCGAGCATCGCCTCG
>DASWDS010000416.1:0-3422 GCA_036395165.1 Anaeromyxobacteraceae bacterium
CCGACGTGAAGGCGGAGCGGTAGCTCTCACCGCTTCGGCGGGGGCGGCTCCCGCGGCTCGTCCCGGTCGTCGTCGAGCATCCGGTACTTCGGCCCCTCGGGGTCCTCGTACTGGCCGCTCTTCACGGTCCACATGAAGAAGAGCCAGGCCGCGACGCCGAGCGCGAGCGACAGGACGATGAGGAAGCCTAGGTCCAGGAGCGCACCCGGAGCGAATTGCCCACCACGAACAGCGACGAGGCCGCCATCGCGGCGGCCGCGACGATCGGGTGCAGCAGGCCCGCCACCGCGAGCGGGATCGCGACCACGTTGTAGAAGAAGGCCCAGAAGACGTTCTGCCGGATGATGCGGTCGGTCCGGCGCGCGAGCCGCACGAGGCCCGCCAGGAGCCGCAGGTCGTCGCGCACCAGCACCGCGTCGGCGCTCTCCATGGTCACGTCGGTGCCGCGGCCCATCGCGACGCCGACCGTGGCGCGCGTGAGCGCGGGCGCGTCGTTGATGCCGTCGCCCGCCATGAGCACGCGCGCGCCGGCCGCCTGCATGCGGGCGACCTCCCGCTCCTTCGCGACCGGCGTCGCCTCCGCGACCGCGCGCTCGATGCCGACCCGCGCCGCGACGGCCGCGGTGGTGGCGGGGCCGTCGCCGCTCACGATCGCGAGGCGGAGCCCGAGCGCGCGCAGCTCCGCGACGGCCGCGCGCGCCTCGTCGCGCAGCACGTCGGAGACGACGAGCAGCGCCGCGAGCTGCCCGCCCACGGCGAGGTGGACCACGGTGTCGCCCTCGCGCTCGAACGGCGCGGCCGCCCGGACCGCGGCGTCCGTCACGGCCACGCCCTCGTCGCCGAGGAAGGCGCGGTTGCCGACCACGACGAGCGCGCCGTCGACCTCGGCGGCGACGCCGCGGCCGGGCACGGCGCGGAAGCTCCGCGCCGCCCGCTCCGGCCCCGCGAGCGTCCGCGCCGCCTCGAGGATGGCCCGGCCCAGGCTGTGCTCGGAGCGGCGCTCGACGGCGGCCGCCAGCGCGATCGCCTCTTCACGCGTGACGCCGGGGGGAAACAAGACGACGTCGCGCAGCACCGGCCGCCCGCGCGTGAGCGTCCCCGTCTTGTCGAGCACCACGTCGGTCGCGCGCGCCGCGCTCTCGAAGACGTCCGCGCCCTTCACGAGGAGACCCTTCGCCGTGGCCGCGCCGGTGGCGAGGAGGACGGCGATCGGCGTCGCGAGCCCGAGGCTGCACGGGCAGGCGATGACCACGACCGCCACGCCCGTCATGAGCGCGTGGTGAGCCTGCGCGCCGCGCGCGAGGTGCAAGACGACCGTCGCGACGGCGAGCACGAGCACCGACGGGACGAACACGCCCGTGACGCGGTCCGCGAGCGCCTGGATGCGCGGCTTCTGCGCCTGCGCGTCCTCGACGGCGCGGATGATCCCGGCGAGGACGGTGTCCTTGCCGGTGCGCGTCACCTGGAACGTGAAGGCGCCGCCCAGGTTGACCGTGCCGCCGACGACGCTCGCACCTGGCGCCTTCGCGACAGGCCGCGACTCTCCGGTGATGAACGCCTCGTCCACCTCCGAGGAGCCGGCGACGACGCAGCCGTCGAGCGGGACGCGCTCGCCGGGGACGACCTCGACGAGGTCGCCGGGCATCACGGACGAGAGCGGAACCAGCTTCGCTCCCCCCTCTGCGACGAGCCGCGCCTCTCTCGGGAGGAGCTGGCCGAGCCGCGCGACCGCCTCCGACGCCCGCCCCTTCGCGCGCGCCTCGACGAAGCGGCCGGCGAGCACGAGCGTGACGATCATGGCGGCGGTGTCGAAGTAGACCTCGCCGCCGCGGACCATCTGGTAGACGCTGTAGGCGAGCGCGGCGCCCGAGCCGAGCGTGATGAGCGCGTCCATGTTGAAGCGCAGGGTGCGGAGCCCGCGCGCCGCCGATCGCAGGAAGGGCGCGCCGGCGTAGAAGAAGACCGGCAACGTGAGCCCGAGCGCGATCACCTCCATGAGGCGGCGCAGCCCGGGCTCCATGCCCTGGAAGTAACCGGCGTAGAGCGCGGCCGAGTAGATCATGAGCTGCGAGGCGAGGAAGAAGGCCGTCCCGAGCCGCACGAGGAGGTCCCTCGTCTCGGCGTCCTGGGCGCGCTGCCGCTGCGTCTCGGAGTAGGGCTTCGGCTCGTAGCCCGCCGCGCGGATGCGGTCGAGGACCGCCTCGAGGCTCGTCGTGCCCGGCTCCCACCGGACGCGCGCGCGGTGCGTCGCGTAGTTCACCCGCGCCGACCGGACGCCGGCGAGCCTCGAGAGGAGCCGCTCGTTGAGCCAGACGCAGGAGGCGCAGCGGATGCCGTCGATGTAGACGTCGAGCTCGGCCTCGCCCTCCACCTCCCGGACGGCCTCGCGGAACGCGCCCACGTCGACCGGGCGATCCGTCTCGGCCGCGAGGCCCGCCTCGTCCCAGCGCCGTCCGGCGTAGAAGCCCTGGAGCCCCTCGCCCACGATGAGCCGGAAGACGCCCTGGCACCCCGCGCAGCAGAAGACCTTCCCCGCGGCGAGCGCCTCGTCCCGGACCGCCTCCCGCTCCGGGAATTCGAGCAGGCAGTGGTCACAGCGGAGCATGGAGCCCGAGCCCGCGCAGGATGAAGAGCACGCCGACGAGGACGACCGCGAGCCCGCCCAGCCGGTAGAGGACGCCGCGCGCCCGCGCCGACGCGAAGGCGCTCGCCCCACCGACGAGGAGGAGCGCCGGGACGGTGCCGAGCGCGAACGCGAGCGCGAAGAGCAGGCCCTGCGGCAGCCCGCCCGTCGCGGCGGCGCCCACGAAGGCCGAGTACGACAGCCCGCAGGGGAGGAACCCGAGCATGAGCCCGAGCACGTAGAAGCGGCCGGGACCGCCGCCCTCCAGGACGAAGCGCACGCCGCGCAGCACGCGCGAGGCGAGGCGCTGCTCGAGCGCGCGCGCCCAGCCGGCGATGCCCGCCGCGCCGAGCCCCATCACCACCATGACGACGCCGGCGAGGACGGCGACCACGTCCTGCAAGCCTGCCAGGCGCCCCGCGGTGTTGACGAACGAGCCGGTGAGGCCCATCAGCGCCCCGAGGAGCGCGTAGGTGGTGACGCGGCCGGCGTTGTAGAGGAGCTGTCCCCCGAGGGCGCGGCGGGCGCCGAGCAGCGGGCTCGAGACGAGCCCCACCGAGGCGACGAGCGGGCCGCACATCCCGGCGCAGTGGCCGAAGCCGCCGAGGAGGCCCGTCGTGAGCGCGAGGACGAGGTGCGCCCGCATTCCCCGTCACTCCGCCACGTCGAAGGTGAAGCTGGCCCGGACCGGGCCGGCCGTCGCCGGCTCGCGCGGCGCGACGGTGACCTCCGCGCTCCACGTGTGGCGCCCGCTCGGGCAGCGCACGAGCACGCCGTGCCCGCGGTAGCGGCCGCCGCC
>DASWDS010000417.1:0-3293 GCA_036395165.1 Anaeromyxobacteraceae bacterium
CGCCGCGTTCGTGCCGGGCCCGTTCATGGCCGTCTACTACGCGAGCAAGGCCTACGTGCTCTCGCTCTCGGTTGCCCTCGCGAACGAGCTCTCCGGGACCGGCGTCACCGTGACGGCCCTCTGCCCGGGGCCGACGCGCACGAACTTCGGCGCCACTGCGGGCGTGGCAGGGACGAGGCTCTTCCGCAGCGGCGTCATGGACGCGGACGCGGTGGCGCGCGCCGGGTATGCCGGGATGCAGGCCGGCAAGGCCATCGTCGTGCCCGGCGTGCGGAACCGCCTCATCGCCGGCAGCTCGGGGCTCGCGCCGCGCACGGTCACCGCGCGCATCGCGCGCGCGCTCCAGGAGCCGGGGGACGTCGCGTGAGGGAGGGGCGCCGGGTTACAATCCTGACATGGCAGAGCAGCCGCCGCCGACCTGGCTCCTCATCTCCGTGCTCTTCAGCTCGGTGTCGTTGACGCCGGCCCTCGCGGCCACGCTGCACGAGACCGCGTACGATCTCTACACGCGCGGCGCGGGCGCCAAGCGGGTGGGAGGCGATCTGGTGAGCGGGCGGGTGAGGAACCTGCGCAGGGACATGCTGCTCGGCACCATCGGCGGCCCCGCGTTCGAGGCCGACCTGGACACGGCGCGCGGCCCGGGCAAGGTGCGGTTCTTGCTCACGCGGCAGGGCATCGAGCTCATGAACGAGCGCGGCGGCGCGCCCGCGCCGGCGCCGAAGCGTCCCCGCTACCTGAACTGACGGTAGCTCGCCTCCGCGTGAATGCGCGGCCGGGCTACGGCCCGCCCGTGAACTCCCAGACCGTGTCGAGCAGCTCGTCGAGATCGCATGGCTTCGAGAAGTGCCGTTCCGCGGACACCTTCTCGTCCTTCACCGCGGAGAGCACGACCACCGGGATGTTCGAGATCTCGGGATCATGGAGCTGCGCCTCGCGGAACTGCCACCCGTCCATCACCGGCATCATCAGATCGAGCAGCACGAGCGACGCGCCTTCGTGGTGGAGCTTGTCGAGCGCCTCGCGGCCATTCGCCGCCTCGACCACCTCGAAGCCCTCCTCGTCGAGCGCCTCGGCGATGGCCTCACGGATGAGGTGGTCGTCCTCGACGACCATGACCTTGCGGTGTTTCACGTCCTCAACATGCTTCGAAAGCGGGAAGCCGCATGTGCCAGACGGGGGGCGGCGAGCGCTTCTGCCACGTCGCGACGCTCGCCGGTCAGCCGGTGGAGCGGCACGCGCGGAGGAGGAAGACGGGCGGCAGGCAATGCCCACCTCCGCCTCGAAGATTGGCTCCTCACATGACTCGAACATCCGACCCGGTGATCAACAGGCTCCCAAGGGGACGGCCTGTGTCCGGGAAATTAGACGTTTACGGGCATTTCCGTCCGACATAGTCCGCCCGAGACCACGTCGGAATCACGCCCGTACTGATCGTCCTACTTCCGCCTCGTCACCTTGTCGCTGGCAGAATCGAGGTGACCGACGGCCCGGAGTTCCACACCCGATCCCACGAGCGCGTCGTCGACAGTGGGCTGCCCTGCCGTCTCTCGAGCAGCAGTTGTGTCGCATGCCGGCGCGAGTCTCGCAATCGCATTCACAGTGTCGCAAAAGGGCGCCATGTGTGGACGCAATGCTGGGTGCCTAAGGAGGGAACGTCGTGGCGCGTTCCTTGCTGCACGCTCCTGTGAGCCTCGCGGCCCCAGGAAAAGCAGGGTACGAGGACCAGGAGGACGGTCATGCTTCGCGAAGCCCTCGTCTTCTCGCTTGGGGCCGCGCTGGCGTTGCCCGGGCTGGCGAGCGCCCAAGCGGCAGTCGGAGATGTGCGCGCGATCGTATTGGCCGCTCACGGCGGCCGCTTCGGTGCGCCGGGTGGCATGCATGCAGCGCCGAGATTCGGGCCGGCAGTCGGTTTCGGCCGGCGTGCGTTCCATCCATTCCCGGGTCGCCGTTTCCCGTTCTTCCCACACCGATTCCGGCCGTTCGTGCGGTTTGGGCTCGTCGTGCCATTCTACGCGCCGTACTACCCGTACAATCCATACTGCGACCCCGCCTCGGCGTATTACTATCCGCCCTGGTGCTACTACTGATTGCAGGGTTGCACGCCGGCGAAGACTGACCGCGGCCGGCGAAGCCTGCCGACGGCGCTAGCGCGGCCGGCGACATCGGCGGCACCAGGCCGTCCCTGCCGACGTTCAGGCGCCCGGCGAGCAGCGTGCCGTCGGGTTGGCGCGAGACGATGGCGAACGCGTGGGCGCCGGCACGAGCTTCGACCGATCGCCCGGCTCGATCTTGACCACCGGCGAGCCGGGCGGCACGACCACCGTCTGCTCGCCGTCTTTGTACTTGAGCGAGAGCTTGCGGGCGCCACCGCTCTCGTTGCCGGGGCGCCGATCGGAGCGCGTCCAGACGTACGTGCCCCCAAAGGAAACGGGCCTTCCCGATCACCCGGAAAGGCCCGTTTTTATTGGCTCCCCAGGCATGACTCGAACATGCGACCCGGTGATTAACAGTCACCTGCTCTGCCAACTGAGCTACTGGGGAATGACCGGGGCGCGAATCCTACGAAGGGAGCCGTCGCGTGTCAACGCCTTCTGCCCCCCATCCGTGCCCGTGGGAACTCGACCACGAGGCGGGGCTATACTCATCCGGTGACCCCGTCCCTGGGCGAGAGCGCCGCACGCCGCCGCTTCGCCGACCTCATCGCCCGGCCGGCCGTGCCGCTCGCCGAGGCGGCGCTCGCGATCGCGGAGGAGGAGTATCCCGGACTGGCGGCCGAGACCTATCTCGGCCAGCTCGACGCGCTCGCGCGCGCCGTCGACGGAAGGCTCCCGGCGCGACGCGACGCGGCGAGCGTGCTCAGGCTCTTGCGCGCCGTGCTCTTCGAGGAGGCCGGGTTCCGCGGCAACGCCGACGCCTACTACGACCCCCGCAACTCGTTCCTGAACGAGGTGCTGGAGCGGCGCCTCGGCATCCCGATCACGCTCAGCATCCTGTACATCGAGGTCGCCGCGCGCGTCGGGCTCGTCGTGCACGGCGTCGGGTTCCCCGGGCACTTCCTCGTGAAGCACGTCGCCGGCGGCCGCGAGCTCTTCGTCGACCCCTTCCACGGCGGCGAGATCCTCTCCGCGGACGACTGCATCCAGCGCTTCCACACGATGGCGCCCGGGCGCGCGATCGAGCCGCGCCACCTCGAGGCCGTCTCGCCGCGCCAGATCCTCGGCCGCGTGCTCCACAACCTCAAGAAGATCTACGTCGAGGCGGGGGACGACGTGCGGGCGCTCTGGGTGATGGAC
>DASWDS010000418.1:0-4155 GCA_036395165.1 Anaeromyxobacteraceae bacterium
CGCCGGCGCGCTCCTCCTCGCCCGGCGCGCGGCGCCCGTCGCGGCGCGCGGCGCATCGCTCGCGCCCGCCGCGCGCGGCCGCCTCCTCCGGTACGCGGCCTCCGTCGGCGTCCTGCTCGTCCTCGACGCGGTCGTGTGGCAGCAGTCGGAGGCGCTCTTCCTGCGCGCCTTCGCGCCGGCCGCCGAGCTGGGCCTCTACACCGCCGCGTACCAGCTCGCCGCGCAGGCGATGACGCTCGTGCCGGGCAGCTTCAACGCCGCGCTCTTCCCCGCGCTCGCGGCGCAGGTGGGTGCCGGCGACGCGCTGGCGCTGGGGCGCACCTGGCGCCGCGGCATGGCCACGCTGGCGGCGCTCGCCGTGCCGGTCGCTGCGGTCGGAGCGGTCGCCGCCGGGCCTCTCCTGGCCCTCCTCTACGGCGAGCCGTTCCGGGCCGGCGCGCTCGTGCTGCGGCTCGTCCTCGCGGCGGGGGCGGTCGGCGCCGTCGCGGGCGGCGCGTCGTCGCTCCTCTACGCCCGCGAGCGCCAGGTGACGCTCCTGCGCATCGGGCTGGCGGCGTCGGCGGTCAACCTGGCGCTCGACGTCCTGCTCATCCCGCGCGGGGGGGCCACGGGGGCCGCCCTCGCGAACGGGCTGACGCAGGTCGCGGCGGCGGCCGCCACGTTCGCGGCGGCGGCGCTCGTGCTGCCGCGGGAGGCGGCGCTCGCCGGCCGTGACGCCCCGCGTGAAGTCTCGGGGCCGCCGTGATATTCCTCCGCCCGCCACCGTGCCCTCCAACAACCCGTCCGTCAGCGTCGTCGTGCCCACCTACCGGCGCGAGCGCGTCCTGTGCGACTCGCTCGCTCACCTGCTGTCGCAGCGCTATCCGGACTTCGAGGTGGTGGTCGTGGACCAGACGCCGGTCCACGAGCCGGAGACGCGCCGCTTCCTCGCCGAGCACGCGAGCCGGCTGCGCTACCTCTTGCTCCCCGAGCCGTCGCTGCCGCGCGCGCGCAATATCGGCGCGAGGATGGCCCGCGGCGAGGTGGTCCTCTTCGTGGACGACGACATCGTCCCGGTGGACGATCACCTCCTCGCGGCGCACGCGGCCTGCTACGCGAATCCGCTCGTGGGGGCGGTCGCCGGGCGCGTGCTCGAGCGGATTCCGCCCAACGCGCCGGCCGGCAACGCGTACGTGAACGCCTACGGGCGCATCGTCTCGAACTTCTCCGGCACCGCGCCCGCCGAGGTCTGGACCGCCAAGGGCGCGAACATGAGCTTCCGCCGGCGCGTGCTCGCCGAGGTGGGGCCCTTCGACGACCGCTACGCCGGCAACTCCATCCTGGAGGAGACGGACTACTGCTACCGGGTGCGCGCGCTCGGCTACGACATCCGCTTCGAGCCCGCGGCGGCGGTGCACCACCTCGTCGCGCCGACCGGCGGGTGCCGCGAGGCGCGCTGGCTCGACTCGAAGTACTGGCTCTTCCACAACAGCGCGCTCTTCTACATGAAGCAGAAGCCACGCCTCGGGCTGCCGCTCTTCCTCGGCTTCTTCGCCGCGCGCGGCGCGCTGTACGTCGCCCGCGCTCGAGGCGGGGCCCGAGACTGGCTGCGGCTGATGCGGGGGCTCCGCGAGGGCTTCCGCGCCTTCGAGCGCGGCGAGACGGAGCACCGAGAGGACCCACGGTAGGGGGAGGACGACGTGCGCATCGGCATCGACGCCACCCTCGTCCGGCCCGATCGGCTGACGGGGCTCGAGCGGTACGCGCTCTCCCTCACGGCCGCGATGGCGCGCCGCGCGCCGGGCGACTTCGTCCTCTTCACGCGCCCGAACGCGCCCGGCGCGCTGCGCTCCCTCCCCGTCGAGCAGCATGCGTCGCCCTTCCGGCACCGCTTCTCGATGGAGCAGGCCTGGCTGCCGCTGGCCGCGGCCCGGGCGGGCGTCGAGCTCTTGCACATGCTCGCCTTCCCCACGCCGGTCCTGTGGCGAGGGCTCGCCGCCATCACGGTGCACGACGCGACGCCGTGGCTCCACCCGGACACGATCTCGGCGGGGATGCGCTACTACTACGGCCCGCTCTACCGGCAGGCGCTGCGGCGCGCCGCCGGCATCTTCACCGTCAGCGAGGCGGCCCGGGCCGATCTGGTCTCCGCGCTCGGCCTCCCCCGTGAGCGCATCCACGTCACGTACAACGGCGTGGACCCGTCCTTCTTCGAGGCGCGGGCGCCGGACGGGCCGCGCGCGCCCTACCTCCTCGCGGTGGGGACGCTCGAGCCGCGCAAGAACCTCCCCGTCCTGCTCGACGCGTTCCGGCAGCTCCGGGCCGAGGGGCGCGACCTGCAGCTCGTCCTCGTCGGGCGCCAGGGTTGGGCCGACTCGCTGCCGCTCGCGGAGCTCTCCGCGCACGTGCGGCTCACCGGCTCCATCCCCGACGCAGAGCTCGCCGAGCTGTACGCGGGCGCCGCCTGCTTCGTCCTGCCGTCGCTCTACGAGGGGTTCGGCCTCTCGCTCGCGGAGGCGATGGCGGCGGGGACGCCAGCGGTCGCGAGCGACATCCCGGCGCTGCGCGAGATCGGGGGCGACACCGTGCGCTACGCCCCCCCGTGCTCGCCGGGCGCGTTCGCGGACGCGATCCGCCAGGTGCTCGACGAGCGCAGCGGATCGGCGGCCGCGGCGAAGCGCGCGCAGGAGCGCGCGCGGCGCTTCTCCTGGGACACGGCGGCGGCCGAGACGCTCGAGACCTACCGGGCGCTCACGGCGAACGGGCGCCGGAAGGCGAGCTGAGCCGGGCCGGCCCGGAGCGCGCCAGCGCCGCGGCGACCGCGAGCGCGAAGCCGAGCCCGTACACCGCCTCGCTCGAGTAGAGGATGTCGTGGAAGAGCGAGTTGGCGAACATCGCCGCCAGCGCCGCGAGGGCGCCCGTCGCCCCGGCGCGGGCGAGATCGTCGCTCGCGCTCCGCCGCCAGCGCAGGAACCCGCGCACGAGGAGCGCCCAGAAGGCGACCAGCGCCGCGAAGAGCAGCGGCCCGCCCTCGGCCCATGCCGAGAGGAAGCTGTCATGGCACCAGGCGCGCGGGAGCGCGTAGCCGATCCGGTCGTAGTAGAAGGCGCTCCGGCGCGGCAGGTTGCCCCAGCCCACGCCGGTGAGCGGGTGGTCGTCCACGATGGCGCGGCAGATGTTCCAGATGTCCCGGCGGTCGTTGTTGATGTCGGGCTGGGAGAGCGCGCCGAGCCGGACGCGCACCGCGGGGTGCAGCAGGAGCGCCAGGCTGCCGCCGAGGACGAGCGGGACCGCCCAGCGGCGGACGCGCGTCTCGAGCAGCGCGAGGAGGAGCGCCGCGAGCGCGAGGCTCACCCAGGCCGCGCGCGACAAGGTCAGCACGACGGCCGCGCCGGCGGCGAGCGCCGCGAACGCGAGGAGCGCGCGCAGCCGGGGGGAGACGTTGCCGTAGGCCGCCACGGCGGCCGCGACGCACAGGGGCGGGATGAGGTTGTGCGCGAGCCGCTGATACCACCGGAAGAAGCCGACAGCGGCGTAGCGTCCCGGGAACACCGGGACCCGCGCGTGCACCTCGTCCGACCGGAGCCCGAGCGCGTGCAGCGGGTCGAAGCCCGTCCAGTACTGGGCCCAGGCGACGGCGCTCGGCACGAGCGACGCCGCCGCCCAAACGCCGAGCGCCGCCAGCGCCAGGCGCCGCGGCGCGCCGTCGTCCTCCTCGCCGGGGCTGCCGCGCGCCGCCTCGAGCGCCGAGAGCACGACGACCGGGGAGAGGATGGATCGCCAGAGGGTCGCCTCGTGCCACCCGACCGGCAGCGAGCCCCCGAAGGCGCCGAGCACGAGCGACGCGACCGCGGCGCCCGAGAGGAGGACGCACGGCAGGTCGAGCGCGCTGCGGGCCCACACCCGCCGGCCGGTGAGTCGCAGCGCGACGAGGGCGCCGGCTGCGAAGGCGAGCCCGATCTGCATCCCTGCCATCGAGATGGAGAGGAAGAGCGCGTGCGCGAGGACGCCCAGCGCCGCCACCCGCTCGAGCCCGCGCTGCACCGCGGCGAGCCCGCGCGAGGGCGGGGCGACGGCGACCGCGGCGTGGGCGTGCGGCATCGGCGCGGAAGGTACCACGGGTTTCCTCCCGGAGTGAGCCGCCCGGGGCGTCATGCGTACCGCCGCATGGCGAGC
>DASWDS010000419.1:0-5617 GCA_036395165.1 Anaeromyxobacteraceae bacterium
TCCTCCTGGTGGCGGACTTCGGCGACACGACCTGCCAGCAGCGCGCCGTCGCCGACGCCATCGCGGCCGCGCACGCCCGCGCGCCGTACGACCTCGCCTTCTCGCCCGGCGACAACCTGTACGAGTGCGGGCCCGACCCGCGCCTCCCGGGCGCCGATCGCTGCGAGCTCTCGGCGGACGGCGCGACCGTCGCGCCCGGCTACGTGCCTCCCCGCGATCCGCGCTTCGAGGAGCGCTTCGAGCGGCCGTTCCCGGCGCTCCTCCGGCGCGGCGAGCCGGTGCCCGTCTACCTCGCGCTCGGGAACCACGACGTCGCCGAGGTCGGTTGCCGCGAGGGTCCGCTCCCTCCCGAGCGGCTCTCGCGCGTCAGGGCCTGCCTCGAGGTGGCGCACCGGGGTCCGCGCTGGAGCATGCCGGGGCGCCACTACGTCGTGGAGCGCGGCCCGGCGCGCTTCATCGTCCTCGACTCGAACCTGCTGCTCGGCGACTACGGCGGGTTCACGCTCGACGCGGAGGTCGCGTTCCTGCGCGGCGCGGCGGAGGGGTGCGAGCGGCGGCCCTGCTTCGTCGTCGCGCACCACCCGCCCGCGACGGCCGGCGAGCACCACGGCGAAGCGACGCCGGCGTATGTCGAGCGCGTGCGCCGCCTCCAGGAGGCCGCCGGCGGGCGCATCGCGGCGTGGCTCGCCGGCCACGATCACGACTTGCAGCACCTGAGGTCGGCCGCGGGCTACGACGTGGTCATCTCCGGCAACGGGTCGCGCGGCCGGAGCCAGGAGCGCTTCGAGCGGATCTCCACGCCCGGCGCTCAGCTCTTCTTCGCCTCGACCGCGTGGGGGTTCGCGAGCCTCGAGGTGTCGGAGCGCGCCTGGGTCGTGCGCTTCGAGAGCACCGAGGGCGAGCCGCTGCACTGCTGCCGGGCGGTCTTCCCGGGCGCCTGCCAGCCCGTGGCGTGCCCCGCCCCTGCCGCATCGCCCTGACAGCCTCTCGGAACCCGCATGGGGATCGGCTATGCTCCGCGGTCCCCTGCGCCCCAGGAGCTCCACGTGCGCCATCCCCTCCGCGTCCTGCTCGCCGCGCTCGCCTTCGCCGCACCCGCCGCCGTCCGCGCAGACGAGGCGATCAAGGTCGGCGCCCTCCTCGCCATGACCGGGCCCGCGTCCTTCCTCGGCGCGCCCGAGGCGCGGACGCTCCAGCTCCTCGCCGACGATCTCAACGCGAAGGGCGGCGTCGGCGGCCGGAAGATCCAGCTCGTCCTGAAGGACACCGGCGGCAGCCCGGAGAAGGCGATCTCGTTCGCGAAGCAGCTCATCGAGGAGGAGAAGGTCTTCGCCATCATCGGGCCCGCGACGAGCGGCGAGACGATGGCGGTGAAGAACCTCGCGGAGGAGGGGAAGACGATCCTCCTCTCCTGCGCGGCGGCCGAGGTGATCGTGAGCCCGGTCGCGCGGTACGTCTTCAAGACGCCGCAGAAGGACAGCCACGCCGTCGCGAAGATCTTCCAGCAGATGAAGCGGATGGGGATCTCGAAGATCGGCGTCCTCTCCAGCAACACCGGCTTCGGGAAGGCGGGCAAGGAGCAGATCGAGAGGCTCGCGCCGGAGCACGGGATCCAGCTCCTGGTGGACGAGGTCTACGACAAGGCGGCGACGGACCTCACCGCGGAGGTCACGAAGCTCAAGGCCGCGCGCGTCGAGGCGGTGCTGAACTGGTCGATCGAGCCGGCGCAGTCGATCCTGGTGAAGAACGTGCGGCAGATCGGCCTGGCGGTCCCCATCTTCCAGAGCCACGGCTTCGGAAACGTCCAGTACGTCAAGGCCGCGGGGTCCGCGGCGGAGGGCGTGGTCCTGCCACACGGCCGGATCCTGGTCGCGGACGCGCTGCCGGACGCCCACCCGCAGAAGGCGGTGCTCGTCGCCTACAAGCGCGCCTACGAGGCGCGCTTCAAGGAGGACGTGAGCGGCTTCGGCGGCTATGCGCACGACGCGTTCGCCCTGCTCGTCAAGGCCATCCAGGCGGCCGGGCCAGACCGCGAGATGGTCCGCAGCGCCATCGAGGGGATGAGGGGGTTCGTGGGGGCGAGCGGCACGTTCAACTTCTCGGCCGCCGACCACAACGGGCTCGACGCGGACTCGTTCGAGATGCTCACCGTGAAGGACGGGCGATTCGTCGTCCTCGCCAGGTAGCGTCCGGGTGAGCGCCATGACCACGAGGAGCCTCGCCGCGGCCGTCGCGTCCGCCGTCGCCGTCCTGGCCTGGGCCGCGCCGGCCCCTGCCAGGGAGACCATCCGGGTGGGCGCGATCCTGGCCGTCACCGGTCCGGCCTCGTTCCTCGGGGCGCCCGAGGCGCGCACGCTCGAGATGCTCGTCGCGGCGCTGAACGCGCAGGGCGGCGCCGACGGACGCAGCGTCGAGCTCGTCCTCAAGGACTCGGGCGGCAGCCCGGAGAAGGCCATCTCGTTCGCGCGGCAGCTCATCGAGGAGCAGAAGGTGCTCGCCATCATCGGGCCCTCGACGAGCGGCGAGAGCATCGCCGTCAAGCCCATCGCCGAGGAGGGCGCGTTCGAGATGCTGACGGTGAGGAACGGCGCCTTCGCGGTGCTCGGGAGGTAGCCCCTCGCCGTGGTCGGCCTCTTCTTCCAGTACCTCGTCGCGGGCCTGACCTACGGGACCATCTACGCGGTCGTCGGCATCGGGTTCAACATCATCTACAACACCACCGGCATCATCAACTTCGCCCAGGGCGAGTTCGTGATGCTCGGCGGCATGACCGCCGTCGCGCTGCACCGGGCCGTCCCCATGCCGCTCGCCATCCTGGGCGCCGTCGCGGTGACGATGGCGGTCGGCGCGGTCGTCGAGGTGACCTTCATCCGCTGGCTCCGGAAGGCCTCCGTGCTGCGGATGATCGTCATCACGGTGGGCATCTCGATCCTCCTCCGCGAGGCGGCGCTCGCCCTCTGGGGCGAGGGGGTGCGGTCGCTCCCCTACTTCTCGGGCGACGAGGTCACGTCCGTGTCGCTCGGCGGCGTCCACCTGTCGCCGCAGGTCCTGTGGAGCCTCGGGACGTGCGCGCTGGTCGTGGTGCTCCTGAGCCTGTTCTTCCGGTTCACGATGCTCGGCCGCGAGATGCGCGCCTGCGCCTCGAACCGCGACGCCGCCGCGCTGTGCGGGCTCCCCACCAGGAACCTCGTGACGCTCTCCTTCGTGCTCAGCGCCGGCATCGGCGCGCTCGCCGGCTGCGTCGTCTCGCCGATCACCTCGACCCACTACGCCATCGGCGGGGGGCTCGCGCTGAAGGGGTTCGCGGTCGCGATCCTGGGCGGGCTCGGGAACAGCATGGCCGCGGTCGCCGCCGGGTTCATCGTGGGGACGCTCGAGTCGTTCAGCGTCTGGGTCCTGCCGGCCGCATACAAGGACGCCGTCGCAGTGTCGATCTTCCTCGCCATCCTCTTCGTCCGGCCGAGCGGGCTCTTCGGCTCGAGCGAGGCCTCGCGCCTCAAGGACTTCTGACTCGTGTATCTCCGATCCGGTCGATTCGAGGTGGGGGGTGTGGGGGGAGCGTCGCTCGCTCCCCCCACCTCGAGGGCTTGCGAAGCAAAGCGTAGCAAGCCCGGAAATCCCTCAGACTCGCCTGTGAACCGCCCGGCGAGCACGAAGAACGGCGAAAGGCGAGTCTGAGGCGATGGTACGCTCGCGCTACGGCCAGATCGGGCTCCTCCTCGCCGCGGCGGTCGCGGTCCAGCTCGCGACGCGGGCGGCGGGGATGGAGTACCTCCTGACCCAGCTCACCATGGCGGCCTACTACACGCTGGTCGCGGTCGGGCTGTCGCTGGTGATGGGCTACGCAGGGCAGATCTCGCTCGGGCACGCCGGCTTCTTCGCCATCGGCGGGTACACCTCCGCCGTGCTGACGACGCTGGACCTCGGCGCCGCGCGCGGCCACCCGCTCGTCTCGGCGCTCTCGCGCGCGCACCTCGTCGCGCCCCGCGCCGACCTGTACGGCGGGGAGATCCTGTCCGTCGAGCCCTGGGCCGCGTTCGCCTGCGCGCTCCTCCTGACGCTCGCCGTCGCGTTCGCGATCGGCGTGCCGGTCCTGAAGCTCAAGGGCCACTACCTCGCGATGGCGACGCTCGGGTTCGGCACCATCGTCTACAGCGTCATCCTCGGGACGCAGCGCTTCGGCGCCGCGGACGGCGTCTCGGGCGTGCCGCCGTTCCAGCTCCTCCCCGGCCTCGCCGTCCACGGGAAGGCGTCGGCGCGCGTCGCGAACTTCTACGTCGCCTGGGGCCTCGTCGCGGCGTGCATGCTCGTCCTCCTCAACCTGATCCGCTCGCGGGTGGGCCGCGCGCTGCGAGCCATCCACGGCGCCGAGGACGCCGCGCGCGCGATGGGCGTCGATGCCGCGCGCTACAAGCTGCGGACGTTCATCCTGTCGGCGCTGCTGGCCGCGACGGGAGGCGTCTTCCTCGCCCACTACAACGGCGGCATCGGCCCGTCCGAGGCGACGGTGCTGAAGTCGATCCGCTACCTGGCCGTGGTGGCCGTGGGGGGCATGGGGAGCCTCTGGGGGACGCTCACCATGAGCGCTGTCCTGAGCTTCCTGTCGCTGCGCGGCTCCTTCGGCACGTACGACGACGCCGTGTTCGGCCTCATCCTCATCGGGGTCATGCTCTTCTCGCCGGACGGGCTCCTGCGCCTCGACCTGCCGCCGGCGGTGCGGGGCGCGCTCCGGCGGCTGCGGCCGCCGCCCCCGGAGGTGCGGCCGTGAGCGCGCTCCTCGAGGTGAGCGGCGTCGGGAAGCGGTTCGGCGGCGTGCAGGCGGTGAAGGACGTCTCGTTCCAGGTCGCGCCCGGCGCCATCAAGGCCGTCATCGGCCCGAACGGCGCGGGCAAGACCACGCTCTTCAACCTCGTCTCCGGCTTCCTCGCGCCCGACGCGGGCGAGATCCTCTTCAAGGGCGAACGCGTCGGCGGCCGGCGGCCGCACGAGATCGCGGCGCGCGGGATCTCGCGCACCTTCCAGCACATCCGGCTCTTCGCAGGCATGACGGCGATCGAGAACGTGATGGTCGGGGTCCACGTGCGGAGCCGCGCCGGGTTCCTCGCGGGCATGCTGCACCTCCCGTGGACCTGGCGCGAGGAGCGCGACATCCGGCGGCGCGCGCTCGACGCGATGCGGCTCCTCGACATCGAGGGGCTCGCCGGCGCGGACGCGACGAGCCTCTCGTACGGCCAGCAGCGCTCCGTGGAGCTGGCGCGCGCCCTCGCCGCCGAGCCCGAGCTGCTCCTCCTCGACGAGCCCGCCGCCGGCCTCAACATGCGCGAGACGGCGGAGCTGGCGGCCCTCGTCTGCCGCATCCGCGACCGCGGCGTGACGGTGCTCATCGTGGAGCACGACGTGTCGCTCGTGATGAGCGTCTCGGACGAGATCGTCGTGCTGTCGTACGGGGAGAAGATCGCGGACGCCGACCCGGAGACGGTGCAGCGCGATCCAGGCGTGGTCCGGGTCTACCTGGGCGAGGACGAGGATGCTCAGGGTTCGTAACCTCGACGCCGGCTACGGGCCGCTGGCGGTGCTGCGCCGGGTCTCGCTCCACGTGAGCGCGGGCGAGATCGTC
>DASWDS010000420.1:0-6640 GCA_036395165.1 Anaeromyxobacteraceae bacterium
TGGACTCGAGCTTGCCGTCGTCCGCCGCGATGTTGCCCCACTTGTTCAGCTCGAGGCCGGGCGTGGACTGCGTGATGATCGGGTTCGCCTTCGTGCCGAGGGCGGAGATGACGGTCTCGCAGGCGATCTCGAACACCTCGCCGGTCGGGTTCGGCTTGCGGCGGCCCTTCTCGTCGGGCTCGCCGAGCACCATCTTCTCGACCTTCATGCCGGTCACGTTGCCGTCGGCGTCGGTGAGGATCGCGACCGGGCCGTGGAGGAAGAAGAACTCGATGCCCTCCTCCTTGGCGTGCCGGATCTCCTCGATGCGGGCAGGCGCCTCCGCCTCGGAGCGGCGGTAGACGCACTTCACGGTGGGCGCCCCGAGGCGCTTGGCGACGCGCAGGCAGTCCATGGCGGTGTTGCCGGCGCCGATGACGACGACGCTCTTCCCGAGCGCGATGGGGGTGTCGAGGTAGGGGAACTTGTCGCCGCCCATGAGGTTCACGCGCGTGAGGAACTCGTTCGCGCTGTAGACCTGGCCCGCGTTCTCGCCGGGGATGCCGAGGAAGGCGGGGGCGCCGGCGCCGACGCCCAGGAAGACGGCGTCGAAGCCCTTCTCGCTCAGGAGCTGCGGGACGGTGAAGGTCTTGCCGATGACCTTGTTGGTCTCGATCTTCACGCCCATGTCCCTGAGCTGCTGCACCTCGCGGCTGATGATGTCGCGCGGCAGGCGGAAGGCGGGGATGCCGTACTGGAGCACGCCGCCCACGACGTGGAGCGCCTCGTACACGGTGACGTCGGCGCCGTAGCGGACGAGGTCGGCGGCGGCGGCGAGGCCGGCAGGGCCGGAGCCGCAGATGGCGACCTT
Organism: Anaeromyxobacteraceae bacterium; assembly: GCA_036395165.1. Lineage (GTDB taxonomy): Bacteria > Myxococcota > Myxococcia > Myxococcales > Anaeromyxobacteraceae > Anaeromyxobacter_A. The sequence goes on from DASWDS010000420.1 coordinate 851, forward strand.
GCCCAGCTTCTTCGCGAAGACGGGCGGGATGGCCTTGGGCGCGACCGCGTTGTCACCCACGAAGCGCTCGAGGCGGCCGATCCCGACCGACTCCATCTTCTTGTTGATGATGCACTGCGCCTCGCACTGCGTCTCCTGCGGGCAGACGCGGCCGCAGACCGACGGGAAGGCGTTCGACTCGCGGATCACCGCCAGGGCGCCGTTGAAGTCGCGCACCAGCACGTGCCGGATGAAGCGCGGGATGTCGATCGACACCGGGCAGCCCGAGACGCAGGCCGGCTTCGAGCACTGGATGCAGCGCTCTGCCTCCCCGAGGGCGTCCTGGAGCGAGTAGCCCAGGTTCACTTCCTTGAAGTTCCGGGAGCGCTCGAGCGCATCGCGCTCGGGCATGTGCGCCTGCTTCGGCGCGAGCTCCTTGATCTTCTTGTAGTTGCGCTTCTCCTCCTCGAAGAGCTGCTTCTCGAGATTGCAGACGTGCGCGTAGTCCTGGTTGGCCCGCGACTCCTGCTCCTTGAAGCGGCGCTGGCGCGCCATGAGCTCCTTGAAGTCGACCTGGTGGCCGTCGAAGTCGGGCCCCTCGACGCAGGCGAACTTCACCTTGCCGTCGACCGTGACGCGGCAGGAGCCGCACATGCCGGTGCCGTCCACCATGATGGCGTTGAGGCTCACCATCGTCTTCACGCCGAACGGGCGCGTCGCCTCGACGCAGGCGTTCATCATCGGGAGCGGCCCGATGGCCACGACGAGGTCGGGCTTGTCCTTCTCGCAGATCTCCTTCAGCGCCTGCGTGACGAAGCCGGGCTTGCCGTAGCTGCCGTCGTCGGTGCAGACGACGAGGTCGTCGCAGTGCTCGCGGAACTTGTCCTCCCAGAAGACGAGGTCCTTGTTCCGGAACCCGATGATGCCGGTGGTCCGGTTGCCCGCCTCCTTGAAGGAGCGCAGTTGCGGGTAGACCGGCGCGACGCCGAGGCCGCCGCCGACGAGCACGACGTGTCCGATCTTCTCGATGTGCTGCGGCAGCCCGAGCGGTCCGACGAAGTCGGCGAAGGAGTCGCCCTGCGCGTAGTCCGTCATCATCTCGCGCGTCGTCTTGCCGAGCGCCTGGATCACCATGGTGATCGTGCCGCGCTCGCGATCGTAGTCGGCGACCGTGAGCGGGATGCGCTCGGCGCCGTCGCGGAGCCGCAGCATGACGAAGTGGCCGGGCTGGGCGGCGCGCGCCACGTCGGGGGCGTGTACCTCCCAGAGGAAGGTGGTGTCGGAGAACGCTTCGCGGCGGAGGATCGTGGTCATGGCGGGGATCGGTCCTCTACAGGGGTTCAGGCGTGTGGGCGCGTCGTGGGAGGAAACGTCCTACGCGAACGGGGCCATGGAGGTCAAATCCTGGATTTCCCGTGCCGGGCCGATGTGGGCGGAGGTGCGAGTGCACCACCTCCGGGACAGCCCGCCCGCGCCGAGGCCGGAGCGGGGCGTCGCGTGTCTCTCCCGCAGGCGACGGCCGCTCCCTGCGCGGAGATCGCGTGGGAGCGCCCGGCGCACGGCGCGTCCGCAAAACGATGATGGACGACCCGGCGCGTGCCCCCGTGTACCTGACGCCCGGTCGCGTGGCTTTGTGGCGTAGCCCCGCGTGCTCGGCCTCGACGCCGGGCAGGTCGAGGCGCTCCTGGGCTTCATCGAGGCGAGGAGCGCGACGCCGCCGGGCGCGAAGAGCCAGGCGGCGTCACAGAACTGCGGTCGGGAAGGGCTCTTGAGTCACCTCGCCGCGTAGGCGGCGGGCTGGGCCTGCTCGGGCTGGGCCGGCGCGACCGGGCGCGGCTCGATCCGCTCGCCCTTGGCGAGCATCTCGAGGGAGAGCGCGAGCAGCGACGAGATGAGGTCACCCGAGCCCGTGAGGTCGAGCTTCCGGTAGATGCGCTTCCGGCGAGCGCGGATGGTCTCGGGCGAGACGCCGGCGGCGGCCGCCGAGTCCTTGCACGCGAAACCCTGGGCCATGCGAAGCACCTCGGACCGCTCCGCCGGGGTCAGCTTGTTGCCTTCCATGTACCTCGCGGCGAACGGCGCGAGCGTCTCGACGTCGATGTGAGGCATCCTCGTTCCTCCCGGGAAACACTGGCCTCGCGGTCAGGTTCTCGTGTCGCGACCGGCCCGCCGGGGCCGAAACCGCGCCCCCGTACGGCCGGTCGCTGAACTGCTGCCGGGAGGGTAGTCACGTCGCGTGACTCGGGGACCCCTGGTGCCCGTTTTGGTCAACGCGTTCGCTGAGCGTGACGGCGGCGACACCCTGCGTCACGGCCCCAAGGGCGTCGATCCTCCCCGCAGCACCGCGTCGCGGGCCGCGGAGGTGTAGCCTCGGGCGATGCCGGACGCCGAGGCGATCGTCCCGCCCGTGTTCATGTGGGACCCACGCGCCGGCCGGCTGCTCGCCTTCGGCTCGGGCGCGGCCGCGGCGGCGCACCTGCGTCCGTGGCAGGAGGTCGGGTCGGTGGTGGCCTACGACGCGGAGGGTCGCGACATCCGGTTCGGCGTGGTCGTGCGGCGGCGGCGCCTCCTCGGTCTCGTCCCGGTGTCGAGGGAGGTGGTGGTCGTGAGCGCCGTCGAGCGGGAGCCGTCGCACGAAGCGGACTTGCGCGTCGCGCTGGCGGGGTCGCTCGCCAGGACCGACGTCGAGCGCGCCCGCCTCGGCGCGCTCCCGCTGGCCGAGCTGGTGCGGCGGGCGTCGGATGCGACGGGCATGGTCGCCTCCGGTACGGCAGATGAACAGGCAGACCATTGACCTGGATCACCACTCTGGGCGCGTGCGGCAGTGTACGCTGCGCGCTTTCAATCTGAGCGAGGCGCGCGCCCGGCGCGCGTCTCCTGGAGGCTGCATGGCGCCACGGCTGGCGGTGCTGTCGTTCGTCGTGGTCGTCGTCGCGCTGGCACCGTCGCGGCCCGCTCGCGCCGCGGAGGCGAAGGCCGGCGCGACCGCGGCCAAGCTCGTCTCGCCGGCCAAGGCAGCCACCGCCGCGGCAAAGGCGGCCCCGAAGCCGCCGCGCCCCAGGGTCGGGCCGCTCCCGGCGGCGGAAGCGACGATGACGCACGCGCCGTTCGAGGCGGGCGACTGCGGCACGTGCCACCAGAGGGAGGATCCGAAGTCGCCGGGCCCCGTGAAGTCGGCCGGGAACGAGCTCTGCTTCGGCTGTCACGACGAGCTGCAGACGGCGATGTCGCTCCCGTACAAGCACGCCCCCACCGTCGACAGCTGTACGAACTGCCACAACCCGCACAACAGCAAGCAGCGGAGCCTGCTCGTCGCCCAGCAGCAGGACCTCTGCTTCGGGTGCCACCAGGACATCCAGGCGATCGCCACCAACGCGAAGGTGAAGCACGCCGCCCTCACCACCGGGGCGGGGTGCACGAACTGCCACAACCCGCACGGCTCCGCGGTGGAGAAGCTGCTCGTCGAGCTGCCCTTCGATCTCTGTGTAAAGTGCCACTCCAAGGACGGCGTGCCCGACGGCCGCGGGTCGACGCTCACGAACTTCAAGAGCTGGCTCGAGACGAACAAGGTGTGGCACGCGCCGGTCAAGGCGAAGGACTGCTCGGCGTGCCACCGGACGCACGGCAGCGACGAGTTCCGGCTGCTCGTCGCGCGCTATCCGGCGAAGTTCTACTCCGAGTACAACCCGCAGAATTACGAGCTCTGCTTCACCTGCCACAACACGGCGGCCATCTCGACCCCGCAGACGACGACGCTCACGGGCTTCCGCGACGGCGCGCGCAACCTGCACTACCTGCACGTGAACCAGGAGCACGGCCGGACGTGCCGCGCCTGCCACGAGGTCCACGCCTCGAAGCAGGACCACCACGTCCGCGACGGCGTCCCGTACGGCAAGACGGGCTGGATGCTCAAGCTCAACTTCACGAAGACCGCGACCGGCGGGCAGTGCGCGAAGACCTGCCATGGCGTGAAGACGTACACGAACACGCTGCCGACCGCGCAGAAGAGATAGCGGGCGGCACGCGCCGTCAGCGGCTCGCCTTCACCTCGAGCCCGAGCGTCGAGCGCCCGATCTCGTGCAGGTCGCCCTTCGACGGGCGCTCGTCGTAGCGATTCAGGTCGTACACGAGCGTCGCCTCCAGCGTGTACCGCCCCTCGCGCACCTCGGGCTCCCACGTCAGGACGCGCTCCTCGCCCGCGCGCAGCGGCGCCTCGTGCGGACCCTGCCGGTCCGCCTGCAGGGCGGCCACACGGTCGGGCCGCCACTCGTCAGCGGCGAGGTGGGCGCGGTCGTCGGGGCGCGCGCCATACCAGGGGGCGAACATCCAGGTCGCCGTCGCGACCTGCTGCCGCCTCGCGTCGAGGAGCCGGGCCGCGAGGTGGACGGCGCGCCGGCTCGACCCGGTCGGGACCGAGTGCCCGGCGCCGACGTTCATGACGTGCACCTCGAGCCTGGGCCGGCCCTGCTGCGGCTGGACGAGCGCCATCGCGAGCGCGCTCCGGACGCGGCGCGGGGAGTGCCCTCCGGTCCAGAGGTGGCGAGCGACCGCGCGCACGGGCACGTCGGCGTCCTCGGTCGTCTTCCGCATCGTGCGCGGCATGTGGCAGTCCTGGCACTCCTGCCGCCCGAGGCCGGGGGCGAAGAAGTCGTCGCGCCACTCGAGGTAGGTCTGCGTCTGCTGGCCCGGGACGCGCGCGCCCAGCGCGTGGCAGGGGGCGCACATCTCGGAGCTCGACATGCGCTCGTCGGCGATCGTCGCGTGGGGCGCGGCGACCGCGTGCGGCCCGCGGATGACGCCGCCGGGGGTGAGGTGGCACGCGGCGCAGGTGACGCCCTCGCTCTGCCCGTCCTGCCGCGCGCTCGGTAGCGCGATCTCTGCGTCGGTGCTGTCGGGGATCGCGAACGGCATCGGGAAGTGGCACACGTCGCAGCGCCGGCCGGCCTCCTCCGCGTCGCGCGCGTGGGCCGGCCACGGGTCCGTGCCGGCCACGGCGTGCGCGCTGGGGCGGGACGGCGTCGCGAGCGCGACCTTGCCGCCCCTGGCCGGCGCGGCGGCTCCCGGTGAGTGGAGGTCGCTCCCGAAGCCTTCGGCGTACTCGCGGTAGATCGCGCGATGGCAGGCGCCGCACTCGGCGGACGATGTCGCGGTGCCGCGCGGGAAGTCCTTCGAGGGGAGGGGCGCGTCGGCGCGGGCCGTCGCGAGGAAGAGGCTCGCGAGCATGGCGAGCCGAAGGGACGTCGAGCCGACCTCACCGCGAGCCATGGGTGATCCTCCAGCGGCACCCCATATCACGGCGGACCTGGCGCCATCACGCCCCGCTCTGCGCGGCCTGCGCGGCGTCAGCCGCCGAACTGCGGGTGCGCCCTGATCCGCTCCAGCGCGTCCGCCGGCGCGTCGGCCGGCAGCCCCGCCGAGGACCGCGCGAGCCGCTCCAGCCACCTTCGATCGAGGGGCCGGGCGAGGTCGGCCGGATCCGCGGCCGCGGCGGTGGTCTGCTCCTTCGGTCCCGAGGCGTCACCCACCCCGACGAAGAAGCCCGCCAGGAGGAGCGCGCTCCGCACCGCGGTCGCCGTGCTGTAGGTGAAGGCGGTCGCGCGCGGCGCGCACCGCGCTCGCAGCGCGGAGAAGGCCCGCACCGTCCAGAGCTCCGGGTCCTGCTTCGGGGAGAAGGGATCCCAGAACACGACGTCGGCCAGGGCGGCCTCCGAGGGCAGCGTCGCGAGCGCGTCGCCGAGGACGAGGCGCCAGCGGAGCCGCCGCTCCTCGTGGCGGGCCGAGGCGAGGAGGTCGCGGACGGAGCGGAGGTCG
>DASWDS010000421.1:0-5518 GCA_036395165.1 Anaeromyxobacteraceae bacterium
GCGCGCCAGGCGGCGTCGGGCGGAGCGGACGTCGCGCAGGCGAGCCCGGTCCCGACCACGTTCGCGAACGACGGACCGCGCGGAAGCCGCGGGCCCTCCTCGCGCGCGGTGGCGGCGCACGCCTCGTACCGCCGGGCCGAGAGCTCCCCGAGCACGAGCGACTCGACGGCGCGCGGCCGGCGCGACCACCGTGCTCCACCCTTCGCGAGCGCCTGGCGGTACGCGGCGAGCGCTTCGTCCAGGCGTCCCTCGGCGTTGGCGCGGTCGGCCTGGGCGAGGATGGCCTCGGCCCCGCCGCGCTCGCGCCGCTCGCCGTCGGCGAGGAGCTTGTCGATCTGCTCGACGCTGGCGCTCCCGAGCCACTTGAGGACGGCCTTCTCCTCCTGCGGCTCGATGACGAGGAAGGTGGGCCAGACCTGCACCGGGAACCGCTCCAGGAACCCGGCGTTCCTCGCGCTCTCGGTGTCGATGCTGAGCCAGACGAACCGCCCGGCGTGCCTCGCGAGCCGCGCGTCCGGCAGGACGTTGGCGCGCATGAAGCGGCAGGTGTGTCACCACGGCGCCCAGGCGTCGACGAAGATCGGCAGGTCCTTCGCCTTCGCGAGGGCGAGCGCGCGAGGGTAGTCGTCCTCGATGGCACGCGGCGCGGCCGCCGCGGGCGCGGCGAGCATCAGGACGAAGGCCACCGAGGCGGCCCAGGCAGCGGGGAGGCGCACGCCGTTCTCTTAACGCCCGGGCCGCTCCCGCGCGAGCTACGACCGCTTCAGCGAGAGCCCCATCGTGAACCGAGCTACCGGCTCTTCCCCGTACTTCTTCGGGACCGTCGCCACCACCTCGATCGGGATGGTGACGCGCTCGCCGGTGGCGTCCGCCTGCTCGATCGCCTCGCGGACCCTCGCCCCGTCCCTGGAACGGAACACGACGTCGCCGTCGGCCCGCTTGAGGAACTGCGCGTTCAGGTCCTTGAAGCTGAGCTTCACCTTCCGGTGCTTGCGGAAGATGAGCCAGGCCGCGTTGAGGCCGGAGGCCAGGTCGGCGCCGGCGCAGAGGACGCCCACGTAGACCGAGCCGAGGTGGTTCTTCGTGCGGAGGTCGAGCGGGATCTTGACCGCGCAGCCCTCGTCGTCGAGCTCGAGCACCCGCGGCCCGAGGAAGAGCAGGCTCGGGATGCGGAGCGAGATCAGCCGGAGGAACGCCGTTTCCTTGAGGAGCACGGCGCGCAGTGTAGCGCGTGACGCGGCGCAGCGCCCGGCGGAGCGCGGGCGCCGCCGTGCCGCTATACCCCGCCGATGCTCGGAGCGTTCCACCCGCTCGTCGCGCGCTGGTTCGAGCGCCGCTTCGGGACCCCCACCGAGCCGCAGGAGGCGGGCTGGCCCTTCATCCAGGCCGGACGCGACACGCTCGTCTCGGCGCCGACGGGGTCGGGCAAGACGCTGGCCGCGTTCCTCGCCTGCCTCGACCGGCTCTTCCGCCAGGGCCTCGCGGGGACGCTGCCCGACGAGACCGAGGTGCTCTACATCTCGCCGCTCAAGGCGCTCGGGAACGACATCGAGAAGAACCTCGCGGCGCCGCTCGCCGAGCTCACGGCCGCCGCCCGCGAGGAGGGGCTCTCGCCGCCGCCCGTGCGGGTGATGGTGCGCAGCGGCGACACCCCGCAGGCGCGCCGGCAGGCGATGCTGCGGCGCCCGCCGCACGTGCTCGTCACGACGCCGGAGTCGTTCTACCTGCTCCTCACGAGCGGCCGCGGGCGCGCCATGCTGCGCACGGTGCGCACGGTGATCTGCGACGAGATCCACGCCGTCGCGCGCGACAAGCGCGGCGCGCACCTCGCCCTCTCGCTCGAGCGGCTCGAGGCGCTGACGGCGCGGCGGCCGCAGCGCATCGGCCTCTCCGCGACGCAGCATCCCATCGAGGAGGTGGCGCGCTTCCTCGTCGGGGCCGGCCGCGTGGACGCCGGCGGCGCGCCCGACTGCGCCATCGTCGAGGTGGGGCGGCGGCGCGAGCTCGACCTCGCCCTCGAGATCCCGGACGACGAGCTCTCCAGCGTGGCCTCGAACGAGCTGTGGGCGGAGACGTACGACCGCGTGGCGGAGCTCGTCCGGGCGCACCGGACGACGCTCGTGTTCGTGAACACGCGGCGCCTCGCCGAGCGGGCGGCGCACGCGCTCGGGCAGCGGCTCGGCGACGACCAGGTGACCGCCCACCACGGCAGCCTCTCGCGCGCCCGTCGGCTCGACGCCGAGGAGCGGCTCAAGGCGGGGCGGCTCCGCTGCGTGGTCGCCACCGCCTCGCTCGAGCTCGGGATCGACGTGGGCTCGGTGGACCTCGTCGTCCAGCTCGGGTCTCCGGGCTCCGTCTCGACCGGCGTGCAGCGCATCGGGCGCGCGGGCCACTGGCGCGGCGCGGTGCCGAAGGGGCGCCTCTTCCCGATGAGCCGCGACGAGCTGCTCGAGTGCGCCGCGTTCGTCCGCGCCGCCCGCGACGGCCGCATCGAGGAGACGGTCGTGCCGCGACACCCCCTCGACATCCTCGCGCAGCAGATCGTGGCCGAGGCGGCGAGCGCGCCGGCCGACGCGCCGCTCGACGAGGGCGAGCTCTTCCTGCGCTTCCGCCGCGCGTGGCCCTACCACGCGCTGCCGCGCGAGGACTTCGACGCGGTGGTCGCCATGCTGTCGGACGGGATCGCGACCCGGCGCGGCCGGGCCGCCGCCCTCGTCCACCGCGACGCGGTGCACGGGAAGCTCCGCGGCCGCCGCGGCGCCCGCATCGCCGCGCTCACGGGCGGCGGCGCCATCCCCGACAGCGCGCAGTACCAGGTGGTGGCGGAGCCCGAGGGCGCGGTCGTCGGCCAGGTCGACGAGGACTTCGCCGTCGAGAGCCTCGCCGGCGACATCTTCCTCCTCGGCAACACCTCCTGGCGCATCCGCCGCATCGAGGCGGGCGTGGTGCGCGTGGAGGACGCGCAGGGCGCGCCGCCGGGCGTGCCGTTCTGGAACGCCGAGGCGCCGGGGCGCACCGCCCGGCTCTCACGCGAGGTCTCGGACCTGCGAGAGGAGATCGAGCGCCGGCTCGACGACCGCGACGCGGCGATCGCCTGGCTCGCGCGCGAGGGCGCCATGCCGGACGCGGGCGCGCGGCAGGCCGTCGACTACCTGGCGGCGAGCCGCGCCGTGCTCTCCGCGCTGCCGACGCAGAAGACGCTCGTCGCCGAGCGGTTCTTCGACGAGGCGGGCGGGATGCAGCTCGTCCTGCACGCGCCCTTCGGCGCGCGCACGAACCGCGCGCTCGGGCTCGCGCTCCGCAAGCGGTTCTGCCGCACCTTCGACTTCGAGCTCCAGGCGGCCGCCACGGACGAGGGCGTGCTCCTCTCGCTCGGGCCCCAGCACAGCTTCCCGCTCGACTCGATCTTCGAGCTCGTCGACGCGCGCACCGCGGAGGACGTGCTCACGGCCGCCGCGCTCCAGGCCCCCATGTTCCCGGTCCGCTGGCGCTGGGACGCGACCCGCGCGCTCGCCATCCCGCGCATGCTGGGGGGGAAGAGGACGCCGCCGCCGATCGCCCGCATGCGCGCCGAAGACCTCCTGGCGGCGGTCTTCCCGATGGCGGTCGCGTGCCAGGACAACGCCGACCTGCACCAGGCGGCCCCCACGCCGCCGGACCACCCGCTCGTCAAGGCGGCGCTCTTCGACTGCCTGCACGAGGCGATGGACTACCCCGGGCTCGCGGCGCTGCTCGCGCGCGTCGAGGCGGGCGAGGTGCGGCTCGTCGCGCGCGACACCGCCGAGCCCTCGCCCATGTCGCACGAGATCATCGGCGCTCGCCCGTGGGCGTACCTCGACGACGCGCCCCTCGAGGAGCGGCGCGCCCGCGCGGTCGCGCTGCGGCGCGCGCTGCCCTCCGCGGAGGCGGCCGACCTCGGCGCGCTCGACCCGGCGGCGGTGCAGGAGGTGGCGGAGCAGGTGTGGCCCGACGTGCGAGACGCGGAGGAGCTGCACGACCTGCTCCTCGACCTCGGGGTCCTGCCCGCCGCCGAGTGCTCGCCGTGGGCAGCCCACATGGACGCGCTCGTCGCGGACGGGCGCGCCGCGCGGGCGCGGCGCGCAGGCGGGGAGGCCTGGCTCGCGGCCGAGCGCGTCGCGCTCGCGGCCGCGCTCGACCCCGCGGCGCGCCTCGACCCGCCGCTCGCGCCGCTCGCCTCCGAGCCGCCGCCGGCGAGCCCCGAGGACGCCGCGGTGCGCGTCCTCCGAGGATGGATGCCGCGGCTCGGGCCGGTCACCGCCGGCGTGCTCGCGGCGCGCCTCGCGCTCGCGCCGTCGCTCGTACGCGATGTCCTCCTCACGCTGGAGCAGGAGGGGCTCGTCCTCCGCGGCCAGTTCCTGCCCGGCGCGGCCTACGCGCCCGACGCGCCGCACTGGTGCGAGCGCGGCGTCCTCTCGCGCATCCACCGGCTGACGCTGGGCCGGCTGCGCCGCGAGATCGAGCCGGTCGGCGTCGCCGATCTCCTGCGCTTCCTCACGCGATGGCAGCACGCCCTCCCGGGCCAGAAGCTGCACGGGGCGCGCGGCGTCTCCGAGGTGGTGGCGCAGCTCCAGGGCTTCCACGCGCCCGCGGGCTCATGGGAGCGCGAGCTCCTGCCGGCGCGCATCTCCGGCTACGATCCATCCTCGCTCGACGAGCTGTGCCTGCACGGCGAGGTCGCCTGGGGGCGGCTCGCGGTGATCGCCGATCCCGACGAGGCGCCGCGCCGCCGGAACGCGCCCACGCGCAACGCCCCGGTGACGCTCACGCTGCGCGGCGATCTCGGCTGGCTCGCCGCGGCGGGCGGCCCGCACGCGCCGCTCGGCCCTTCCGCGCAGGCGCTCGTGGACGTCCTCTCGCGGGTGGGCGCGTCGTTCCTCTCCGATCTCGCCGCCATGGCGGGGCGCCTGCCGGGCGAGGTGGAGTCCACCATGTGGGAGCTCGTCTCGGCCGGCGCCGTCACCTGCGACGCCTTCGCGGGGCTGCGCGCGCTCATCGACGCCGACCGGCCGCGCCACGGCCGCCGCCCCGGGTTCGCGGGCGGGCGATGGGCGCTCCTGACCCGCCCGAAGCTCCCCGCGGCGGAGCTCGTCGAGCGCCAGGCGGAGCAGTACCTCCGCCGCTGGGGCGTCGTGTTCCGCGACCTGCTCGCGCGCGAGCCGGACGCGCCGCCCTGGCGAGAGCTGCTCCTCGTCTACCGCCGCCGCGAGGCGCGCGGGGAGATCCGCGGCGGGCGCTTCGTCACCGGCTTCTCGGGCGAGCAGTTCGCGCAGCCGGAGGCCGTGCAGGCGCTGCGGGCGGTGCGGCGCGCGCCGAAGGAGGGCCACGAGCGCGTGGACCTCTCCGCGGCCGACCCGCTCAACCTCGTGGGCGTGCTCACGCCGGGCGCGCGCGTGCCGGCGACGCTCGGAAACCGCGTCGCGTACGTGGACGGCGTCCCGGCTCCGCCGCGGACGCTGCGCGCGCTCTAGACGAGGGTTCGCGATTCGCGTTCGCGAAT